>PABS01000101.1 GCA_002699325.1 Ponticaulis sp.
GAACACGATATCGAGCTTGCCGACACCGTAGGCGGTTTTCGCAAAACGCGTGAACTCCAGATTATTCAGCCCGACGATCGCTGACAGTGTCGTCGGCTGGCGGCACGTAATTGACGCCTCAACCGAATGTTCCTGTTTGAGAATTTTTATGCCGATGTCGCCGCACGAAGATGTAACGCTATTTGCGTTAAGTGCTGCGTTGAAATAATCTTGGGCGGCTTTTTCGATCTTCGTGTCGACGTCAGTTTCCTGAAGCGCCCTCGCCGCAGCCAGCACAGCGCCATCCAGCGCATATTGCACCTGACGGGACGCGCCCTCGGTTCTCGAGAAGTCCAGCGTCATGCCGATCATCGTCATGAGCGGGATCAGCGTCAGTGCGAACGTCGTCGAGATATTGCCCTTCTGGTCCGCCGACCACAATGACACCCTCCCCAGCAACTTTCGCACTGTCCACAACATCGGATACTTTCCCGCCTTACCTTGCCGGGATATTCGACTAAAATTGCTTCGTCTTGCCCAATGCGGGCTCGCGAATCACATGCTTTGCTTTCACCTTGTGCTAAGGTTAAGCGCGGTTAACCCCGAAACGCCCTGCTTTCAGGGCTCTCCGTGTCTGAATGTGTTTATAGACACGAATTACACGTTTACTTTCTGAGGCATAAAATGTCAGCCAGCTCACTCTACATGTCAGCTCAAACGGCAAAAGAGCCCGAAAACGCGACTGATCAGGTCTATCTGGATCTCCTTCGTCGCGTTCTGTCGGATGGAATAACCCGGGAAGACCGCACNGGCACAGGTACGAAAGCCGTATTTGGTCACCAGATGCGGTTTGACCTGAGCGAGAGCTTTCCACTGCTCACGACAAAGAAACTTCATCTGAAATCAATCATTTACGAGCTGCTCTGGTTCATTAATGGCGACACAAATGTCCGCTATCTGCAGGAGCATGGTGTATCGATCTGGGATGAGTGGGCAGATGAAAACGGCGACCTTGGGCCCGTTTACGGTAAACAATGGCGGTCCTGGGCCAGCCCCACCGGCGAGACCATCGACCAACTGACCTGGGTGCGCGATGAAATTCGTAAAAATCCAAATTCGCGTCGGCTCATCGTGTCAGCCTGGAACCCTGCAGATGTAAATAATATGGCTTTGCCGCCCTGCCACTGCCTGTTCCAGTTCAACGTGATGGACGGAAAGTTGAACTGCCAGCTCTATCAACGGTCTGCTGACATATTCCTTGGCGTACCTTTCAATATCGCCTCNTACGCGCTTCTAACCATGATGATGGCTCAGGCAACCGGCCTGAAAGCAGGCGAGTTCGTTCACACTTTAGGTGATGCGCACCTTTATCTGAACCATCTGGAACAGGCCGAACTTCAATTGACACGAGAACCGTTCAGCGCGCCCCGCATGGAGCTCAATCCGGACCGCAATGACATTTTCGGATGGGAGCGGTCTGATTTTAAACTCGTCGAATACGAAGCTCATCCAAGCATCAAAGCTCCAATCGCCGTTTGAGTTGATTGCAACCGGGTCTTGAAGACAAGGCTTCCGAACCAAATATCATTATTATATGTAAGGTTTATTTCGACGGCACAGAAAAGGATTTCGATATGGCATTCTATTGCGCCCTGACTGAGGGTGATTTCAGCCTGAAAGCGTCGGTTGCACTTGCCTGTCGCCTCGCAAAGAAACTTGATACCGAGCTTATTGGCGTATCTGCTCTCCCCGACCCTGCCCGCGCAGTCATGATGACGGGCGTCTCCATGCACGGCATGATGGTCGCCTCCGGTGGCCGCCTTGCAGAAGGCATTAAGGAAGCCCAGGCTGAAGCACGAGGATATCTGGAGAAAACGTTTAATGAGGTCTGCGATTCTGACGACCTTGCTGCAGACCAGCGAAGTATCGAACATCATGTCGGATTGCCGACGGAAATTTATCCAAGGGTGTCGCTGCTCAGTGATGGCCTGATCACGCCGCATGAATGCGTAACGTCTGGAAATGAGCACGGCCTGGCCTTCGAATCCATGCTGCTTGATCGGCGTCAGCCGGTGATTGTCAGCAGCACCGATGAAACGCCAGACCTGAGCACGATGATTATCGCCTGGGATGGCAGCCCTCAGGCTGCCCGTGCCATTCGTCTGAACCTTAGCGTACTGAGGGCAGCAGACCGGATTGTCGTTGCGCAGAATGCNCAGAAAATCGATGTCGAGGACCGCTTCGGCGCCGAAGATCCCAAAAGAGTGGTCGATTTCCTCAAACCTTTGAAAAAGGATGTGGATGTCCGAAAGTTCGACGGAAAGGTGGCCAGCGGGCTCCTTAAGCTCTCAGAAGATCTGAATGCCGGCGTNATCGTGGCAGGAGCGTACGGTCACAGCCGTCTCGAGGAGATGATTTTTGGCGGTGTGAGCAAAAGTCTGCTTCGCGCAGACCACGGACCAGCTCTGGCGCTCGCCCACTAAGGCATCACAACAGTCTACGAGACCGAGGTGACATCCGGGCCTCTGTCTTCTTCTGCGAACAGATCACCGAGCGTCAGACCGAGCTCAGCAGACAGGTGTGAAAGCGCAAGAAAACTAACACTTGCAATCAGTGCGACGAGCATTGCGTGTTCAAATTTCAATTTCTTGCCCGTTCCGTTCTGGTTCAACCAGAAACCTGCCTGCAGGACCGGGGCCAGCTAGCTGGATGAGACGCGTCACGCCGCCTGTGGATCGACCTGCCCGCGATCTTCGCGGACACGGATCATGTACGACACGACAACCGCGCCGACCATCTTGCCGATGACGAAGACGATCCAGTTGGCTAGGTTGAACGTAGCGCCCATGGGTTCTCCAAACTCCATCTCGCGCGCAAGCGCTGCACCATACAGGAACACTGTCGTATCAAGCGGAACAGCCAGCGCACTCGACAANAGGATACGCGAGGAAAGCCGATACCTGGTGAAGGTGAAGAGAAGCCAGTCAGCCGTCTCAGAGATCGCAAAAGCCAGGCCGGAAGCCAAAGCAATAACGGGCCAGGAATAATAGAATGACCAGGCAATCGCCACAGCCATCAGGACCAGTACACGGTGTCCCATTTCCCGCTGAACGAAATCGCGTACGACAAATACCAAACCGGTAACAAGTGTCAGCGGGTGAAGAAGAATGCTGCCATCGGTCTTCGGGTCTCCGGGCCAGAGAAAACCCACGCCGCTTCCGATAAACTCCATATTGGGCACATGCCCGAATGACCAGTTCAGAAAAGGAATCACCGCGACATAGGCGAAAGCCCATCCGCGCCCGTGTAGCTTCCAGATGAGGATTGCTGTGGCAGCTATCAGGCCAAAAACAATTGCCGCGTGGAGCGCCGTGCCAGCATTGGCAAGATCACCAAGGGTCTGAAAATCAGCGCGGTAGACAAGCGCACTGATCAGATGGTCAAGCGGTGAAGGCTGAACGGCCATGGCAAAGTTCCCCGACAAATCTGACTTGGGAGAACGCCTCGCCAGAAGCCATGACTTTGTTTAACACACTCGTAAAACAACTCAATTTCTGCAGTGATAGCCCATGCCTCAATCTCCACGACTTTCCCTCATCGTCGCGCGTAATCAAAGCGGAGTGATCGGTCGCGATGGCGANATGCCNTGGCGGTTGTCGACTGATTTGAAACGGTTCAAGGCGCTGACGTCCGCAAAGCCTGTGATTATGGGGCGGAAGACCTGGGATAGCCTGCCTCGCAAGCCGCTGCCGAAACGCCCGAACATTGTGGTGAGCCGCAATTCCTCACTCCAGCTCAGTGACGCCTGGCTGGCGCCNTCAATGCCAACGGCCATCAGCATGGCGAAAGCAATGGCCATCCGTTCGGGTGTCGACGAAGTTTTTGTGATTGGAGGCGCAGGTATCTACAGGGAAGCGCTCAAATTTGCTGATCGCCTNCATATTACTGAAGTGCTGACCGATTTGGACGGAGACACCTATTTTCCCGACATTGATGAAGCAGATTGGGTCGAGATTCAATGCGAGGACGTGCCTGCTGGTGAAAAAGACGACTATCCGACCAGATACCGCCAACTCGACCGCAAAACCTGACCCCTCAGACGAGCTTCAANGTTTCATCGCGTTTTGGATTGTGCGCATCGAGCCAGCCTTCAGCGAAATCCGGCAGCCACGACATCACATCATCTGAAATGGCAAGCGCTTCAAGCGATGACGACGTACCCTGCTCGGACATCTGAACAAGGAGGTTCAGCGAGGGTTCAACGTCGNGAAGATTGAGCGACACAAACCTCGCCATCGTCGCATAGTCTTCACTATAGACCTGCTCGGCCGCCATCACACAGGCAAAAGCGCCACACAGCCCGATTTGTGCGAACTGGCGGCTCGTTGCCCGGACGCGGCTCTCTGTTGATACCGCTTTGAGACGGTGCTGCAGACTCTTCAGTTTGCCAGATAGCCCGACGATGGACGCATTTGCTGCGGCTGGCGTAAGTTTTTGCGGCGCGATCAGACGTTTGAGATCCCGTCCTGCGATGGCGACGCTGTTCACACCAAGCCGAAACCTTGGATGCGAGAAGCTCCCATCTGCCGGAAAAACATCATCCCAGCTGAAGACTTCAAAAGAACACGCCCCGATTTCGCTGTGCAGCTTCTGGACGCGGAGTGCGGCAGCCGCACAGAAAAGATCAAGCCCAACAGCCCGACGCAAATGACGAAGTACGATGATGAACGCTGCATCATGGTTCAGGTCACGCGCCATGCTGCCGGACAGATAGACGCTATGAAGCGCATCCCCGAAACGCTCGAAAGCAATATCCGCAGCTGTTTGCGCAATGTCTAAACTGCTCGCAGGAAGGTCGTGAATTTCGAGCGCGCCATTCAGCACGCGCCCCCACGGGTCCTGTGGCCAGACGTCTGGAAGCATCATCATGCTGAACCCGCCTCCTTATACTGCCACTGCATGGTCAGGTTGATCGCAACAGAGATGCGCTCGCCACTACCTGTGTGCGGCTTTACAGAGTGCATGAGCCAGCTCGGAAAGACAATCAGCTCACCGACTTCCGGCAAGACCGGGTGCTGAGAGGCGGCGCCTTTTCCCTCAACATCGGGCCAGAGCACGCCTGGCTGCTGCATATGCGCCATTGGGAATCTTGGGTCCTGGAGAAGGATGTGACCATCTTTGGCAGGTCGACCTTCATTGCCAAGGTCGACGTAAAAAACTGCCGAGGCAAAGGCACCCGGATGGCAGTGCGCAGCATTCTGGTCGCCTGCTTTGTTGACGTTCGCCCACATCTCAATATTCCAGCCAATTCGCAGGTTCGGCTGGGGCTGCAACACGGTGAGGTGTCGTTCGACTGCATCAGCTGCCACGGCGAGGAGAGTCTCAACCGCCTGTCCACCCCAGCTTCGCATCTGATTGTCGGAGTGCCAGCCGCCCATATTCGAACGCGTCATGCCCGGATGCTCGCGTTTGCGCTGCAGAATGATTTGCTTCAGTGGCTCAACAATGCGCGACAGCTCTGGATGACGCGCGCGGATCAGCGGCGTCGAAAACAGGTGATCTACCTTGAGGCTTCTGTCTGAAGTGTCACTCATACCTCAGCCAAGCCAATCTTGTGCCATGTGGCAAGTTCCCTTTGCGGTCGTCAGGCGAAATTCAGGGAAAAAGTCACAGTAAAAAGCACCTATTCAAAAATAATCTCTGGCGCTGGCTTTGATTCTGATTTGGACAGGCGCTCCAGAACGCCTTCTGCGAGCGTGCGAAACACCTCAGCACTGGCCACATCTTCAGCGGCCGCTGGCTGACCTGAATCTCCGCCTTCCCTGATCTTCTGGACCAGCGGCACCTCGCCCAGAAACGGAATCTCCAGAACCTCTGCCATACGTCGAGCGCCACCTTCGCCAAAAAGATATGTTCTGTTCTGCGACACAGGATCCTCAAACCAGGCCATATTCTCTACGAGACCGAGCACTGGCACTTCTGTCTTGCGAAACATCGCAACGCCGCGCCGGACGTCAGCAAGCGCGACTTCCTGAGGAGTGGAAACGATAATCGCCCCGGACAGCTTCATGCGTTGCGCAAGCGTGAGCTGGACATCTCCCGTACCGGGCGGCGTATCCAAGATCAGCACATCAAGCTCACCCCAGTCGACATCCTTCATCATCTGGGTGAGTGCGGACATGACCACAGGACCCCGCCAGACCATGGGAGCGTCGATGTCAGACACATAACCGATCGACATCAGCTTTAGCCCCATGGCTTCAATGGGTTTGAGTTTTCCGGAAGGGGTCGAAGACGGATTTGCTTCTACAGTGTCAGTCATCGTCGGCAGCGAAGGCCCGTATACATCTGCATCAAGAACCCCTACACGTAGCCCCAGCTTAGAAAGGGCAATCGCAAGATTGATCGCCACAGTTGACTTACCAACGCCACCCTTGGCGCTGGCGACTGCGATCATTGCGCCCACACCTGGAATGGTGAGATTGGCCGCCGCAGACTGGGCTCCAGGAGGCGATGGCGGTGAAGACTTCCGGGCCGGTGGTGCCTTGGGCACCGGCTGGCTTTTGGGCTGTGAAGGCTTTGGATGTTCTGAATGTGAGGTCAGAACAACATTTACAGCGCCAACCTTCCGAACTGATTGAATCACCTGCTCAACTTCATATCTCAGACGCTCATCGTCTTTTAGCGTGTCGGGAGTTGCAGTCAGGGCGGCGAACACATCTCCGCCGGGAGATACTACAAGAGAGTCGAGCCGTTGACTTGAGGGCAAAGGTTTGCCGCTGTGCGGATCCAGCACTTTCATCAGTGCTTTTTCTACTTCATCAACGGTGACTGAATTCGATTTGAATAGACGCATACTTGATAGCCTCGGTGGCAAAAGGCAGAAACACGACTTACATAGCAAGTCGATTCCACAAATCACGTGGGGAAGAATATAAAGAGGAGCGGCTTAATGCCCTGGAACGACCAAAAAGGTGGAGGCAACGGTCCCTGGGGGACCAATGGCGGATCTGGTGGGGATGACAAGAAAAACTCTCCATGGGGTCGTCCAACCAGCGGCGATAATCAAGGCTCTGACCTCGAAGACCAGTTGAGAAAAGTTCAGGATCGCTTCCGTGGCGCCTGGGGCGGCCGGAATGGCGGCTCTGGTGGCAGCGGAGGTGGCGGCAAGGGCCTCGGCATTGCCGGTGTTGTCCTCCTTATCGGCGCGCTCGCGATTGCGTGGCTCGCGACTGGTGTTGTGATTGTCGATGCTGGTCAGCAGGCAGCTGTCTTCCAATTCGGCAAATGGCAGCGCAACCTTGGCGCAGGCATCCACCTTCACCTGCCACGACCAATTGAAACCCACGAAATCATCCCGGTTGAAGCTCAACAGGAAGTCCGGATTGGCGAGCGCTCTGATGAGAGCCTGATGCTGACTGAAGACGAAAACATCGCCGATGTTCAGTTTTCTGTCTTCTGGAAAGTCAAATCCGATCGTCCGCAGGACTTTATCCTCAACGTGAAAGATCCTGAGGCCACTGTTCAAATGGTGGCTGAATCTGTCATGCGCGAAGTGGTTGGCAAATCCGAGCTCCAGCGCGTGATCACGACAGAACGTGCAGAAGTTGCGCAACAGGTCCGCGAGCAAACTCAGAACCTGCTGGATCAGTATCGTGCCGGCGTCGACATTATCGACGTGCAGATCGCTAAAGGTGACCCGCCAGCGCAGGTTATCGAAGCGTTCAACGATGTGAACGTCGCCCAGCAGGACGCTGAACAGCTCATCAACCAAGCGACGCGTTATGCGAACCAGATCGTTCCTGAAGCGCGTGGTCAGGCATCTCAGATCCTGCAGGCTGCTGAAGGTTACCGCGATCAGGTGATTGCAGACGCCACCGGTCAGGCCTCCCGTTTCAGCCAGATCTACGAAGAATATCGTCAGGCGCCACGGGTGACCAAAGAACGGATGTATCTCGAAACCATGGAACGCGTACTCGGCAAAACCAAGAAGACCATTCTTGATAGCGATTCGGGTGCAGTCCCTTACCTTCCACTTGATCGCGTCACACGCGGCAACGACAACTAAGGAGCAACGACATGAGAGGCATTGCAATCATAATGATTATCGCCGTCGGCGTCGTTGCGCTGGTTGGCTTGAATTCCTTCTACACAGTTCGTCAGGACGAACAGGCGCTGGTGCTGCAATTTGGTAGCCCGGTAGCTGTCCGAAACGAATACGTCACCGTCGATATGGATGCAGATCCGACTGAAGCCGACACGCCGGCCGAACAACAGGACGTGCCACGCGATGCACCTGTCCAGGAAGTTGATGAGGCCGGGCTGTTCTTCAAGCTGCCCTGGGAAGAAGTCATCATCCTGGACCGGAAAAACATCGGCACGAACATTCCTGACATCGAAGTTCTGGCGTCAGACCAGCGTCGTCTGACTGTGGATGCTTTCGTCCGGTGGCGGATCGTAGACCCCCTTAAGTTCTATCAGCGTCTCCGCACCGAACGCGGCGCCAACGCTCAACTGCAGCGGTTCACGGAATCAAACATTCGTGACGCACTGGGTCAGGTTCCCGTGCCTGAGATCATCTCAGGCCAGCGTGCATCCCTGATGGATGAGATCCGTCTGAATGTGAATCAGGCCCTCGCTGGGACAGGTATCGATATCATTGACGTTCGAATTCGTCAGGCAGACCTTCCGGCCGCGGTTGCTGAAGGCGTGTATGAGCGGATGAAAACCGAGCGTCAGCAAGAAGCACAACGTATTCGCTCTGAAGGTGAAGAGCGTGCACGTCTGATCCGCGCCCAGGCCGATCGTCAACAAACCGTGATCGTCGCCGAAGCCAATGAGCAATCTGAAACCATCCGTGGTGAAGGGGATGCCCGTCGGAACAACATCTACGCTCAGGCTTATGGTCAGGATATCAGCTTCTTCCGCTTCCAGCGTGCGCTGATCGCATGTGAAGAAGCGATTCAGGAAGGCACGGTTGTCGTGGCTGACCCGAGCACTCTCGACCTCTGCCGGGTGTTCATTGAACAGGCAGAAGCAGCTGGTGACCGCTAAGCGGTCTTCAGCATCATGACCGTTATCGTGTTCGCCTTCGGATTGCTTCTTGCATTCGAAGGCCTGCTCTACGCAGTCGCACCAGGCTTCATGAAACGGATGGCGGCCCTGCTCCTTTCGACGACAGAGGATCAGGTTCGCCAGTCCGGTATCTTGGCCGCTGCACTTGGCGCAGTCTTGATTTTCGTTGCTGCACGATTCCTGCAATGATCTGCACAGGTGTATTCATTTCGGTCTGACCGATTGCCGCGCCTGAACGAAGCGCTTATGACTAAGCGCAATGGGCAAATTTACGTGTTGGAAAAATATATGGCTCTGAACAGACCCTTCGTTTTCGGTTCTCTTCTGGCTCTGGGACTTTCTGCATCAGCAGTCGCGCAGGCACAGAATAAGGGCGAAGAATTGTCAGGGGTTCTGGCGGCCATGCGCGCCTCTCCGGATGGCTTCTCGGAGCTATCGAAGCGGCTAATGCCCTCTGTCGTGAACATTTCCACCTCGCAGCGCGTGATCCAGGCTGGCTTGCCGGAATTTCCGCAAGGCTCGCCAATGGAGCGATTCAACGATCTCTTCGGGCGTGATGACGATGGATTTCGGCGCACCTCCTCCCTCGGATCGGGATTCGTCATCTCTGAGGAAGGCTATATCGTCACGAATAATCACGTCATCGAAGGTGCTGATGAAATTGAAGTTGGCTTCGCCGATGGACGTACCTATCCAGCAGAGCTGATTGGACGCGATCCGGAAACAGATATCGCCGTCCTGAAAATTGAATCAGCTCAGCCATTCCCTGCCGTGAAGTTTGCGGATTCTGACGCTGCCGAAGTCGGCGACTGGGTGATCGCTATCGGTAACCCCTTCGGTCTTGGCGGTTCGGTGTCTGCCGGGATCATCTCTGCTCGAAGCCGCGACATTAACGCTGGCTCTTACGATGACTTCATTCAGACCGACGCCGCGATCAACCGAGGCAATTCGGGCGGACCGCTCTTCACGCTTGAAGGCGATGTGGTGGGCGTCAATACAGCGATTATTTCTCCAACGGGCGGGTCTGTCGGCATTGGCTTTTCCGTGCCGTCAAACCTCGCTTCGATTATTGTAGATCAACTGATTGACGAAGGCCGCGTGCGCCGCGGCTGGCTGGGTGTGAACATCCAGTCTGTGGATGCGGCTCTGGCCAAGACTTATGGGCTGACGACGCCAGCTGGCGTGATCGTCACATCGGTTGAAGATGACAGCCCAGGTGACGATGCCGGATTGCGCGTGGGTGACCTCATCCTGCGATTTGATGGAGAGCTCATCTCTGAAACACGTCAGCTGTCACGCCGCGTGGCTGAAGCCGAACTTGGTGAAGCGATCAAGGTCAATATCATACGCGAAACCAATCGCCGCGAACTGACGGTCACGCTTCGCGAACGTGAGACAGAAAATACTGAAGAGCCAGAAACAGACCCAACTCCGCCGATTTTCGTCGGCGCAAACGACTACGGGCTGAAACTGATCGAGGTGTCAGAAGATGCACGTCGCCGCTGGCGCATTCCTGCGCCGGTCAAAGGCGCGCTCGTTGATATGGTCGACCCGGATGGTCCGGCTTACGGTCAGCTTGAAAAAGGTGACGTGATCACTGAGATCAACTTCAAACCGGTCAGGACACCGGTTGAAGCTGATAAGCTCTTTGAATCGGAGGGCGGCTCAGACCCACTTCTGGTGAAAGTCATGCGCCATGGCCGCTATTCTTTCTTTGCGCTTGAGCTGGAAGCCTAGATCAGTCGATCTCAACCCATTGAGACTTCTCAATACCCATGAAATAGAGCGCCGTCGCCAGAGATGGTTGTCGGATCACGGCGTCTGCCGCTTCGGCAAGAACCGGATGCGGATGATACCCTACCCCCAGGCCTGCAGCCTCGATCATGGAGAGATCGTTTGCACCGTCTCCCATGGCCAGGGCATCTGAAGGTGTCAGCCCCAGGCTTTCAGCGGCATGGTTAAGCCGATCCAACTTCGCCTGACGTCCAAGGATCGGCCGACCGACTTCGCCCGACAGCACGCTGCCATCGAATAGCAACGTGTTGGCATAGTTCTCTGAAAAGCCAGCAGCTTCAGCGACCCGCGACGTGAAGAATGTGAAACCGCCGGACACCAGAAGACAGGTTCCTCCGCGCTGGCGCATGGTCGCCGTCAGAGTTCGAATTCCGGGATTGAGCGTAATCCGCTCGTCAAAGCAGGTTTGAAGGGCGTCGCCAGAAAGCCCTTTCAGAAGACCAACGCGTTCGGTGAGCGCTTCTTCAAAATCGAGCTCGCCGCGCATGGCGCGTTGGGTGATCGAAGAGATCTGATCTCTGAGCCCTGCAAAATCGGCCAGTTCATCAATGCACTCCTGACCAATGACCGTGGAGTCCATATCGCAGATCAGAAGCCGCTTCTCCCGATTGTCAGGCCGCGTCACACAGATATCGAATTTATCACCGCAAGCCTTTTCCAATGCCGCAGCCAGCTCAGCGGGCATCGTCATCAGGTCGTCGAAATAGTATTCCATCGCGCCCGGACCAAGCGAACGCGAAACTGCAGATGAGAGGATACGCTCATCGCTGACACTGCTTCCATCATGGGCGACCAGAACAGCAAAACAGGCCTGAGCCTGTGGTTCTGCGGTAAGAGTATGTTCGACAGTCATCTCGTGCTTTTACAAATCCTTCAAACAGTCTAACTTCATGGGAATGCGCCCTGCCATTCTCATCCACGGTCCTACTGCCAGCGGCAAGACCAAAATTTCCCTGGAACTCGCGAAACGTCTGGGTGGCGAAATCGTGAATGCTGATTCCATGCAGGTCTACAGCGGTTTGCGTGTTCTGACAGCCCGCCCGACAGATGAAGAAATGGCGATCGCGCCGCATCACCTCTTTGGCTACCGTGATCCGGCAGAGGTCGGTTCGGCAGGTGCATGGCTCCAGGATGCTCGAAAGGTGATCAGAGACATTGAAGCCCGCGACAAAGTGCCGATCATCATTGGTGGCACGGGTCTGCACCATCTTGCGCTGATCCAGGGTCTTTCCGAAATCCCGCCCATTCCCGAAGACTGTCGGTCTGATGTGAGAGCTTTCGTTCAGAAAGAAGGCGTCTCAGCCGCTCACGCCAGGCTGATGTCCATCGATCCAAAGACCGCTGAACGTCTTGAGCCAAACGACAGACAGCGAATCACGCGCGCTCTGGAGGTCTGGACGGCCACCGGCAAGCCGCTTTCAACCTACCATGAAAGCCGCACGCCGCCTGTTCTGGATGCTGGCGAGTGGCTCGGCGTGGCGCTGACCCCGCCGAGAGAGCAACTCTATGCGCGGATCGACCGCCGGTTTGCGAGCATGCTGATGGAAGGCGCCATGGATGAAGCTCGCGCCTTGGCGGAGCGGAATCTCGATCCAAGCCTGCCAGCGATGAAAGCCCACGGCATGCCGTGGCTTCTGGCCTATTTACGCGGCGATATGAGCTCAGACCTTGCCGCCGAATACGCAAAACGTGACACCCGGCGATATGCCAAGCGCCAGTTCACCTGGATCTCTCATCAGTTCCCATTCTGGCCACGAATTCCTTCGGTTGAGCCCGATGTGCGACGAAAGGTCATTCATGCCCTTTTTAAAGAGATTGACGCGGCTTTTTCGAATAGATAACCTCTGAACCGAATTTGAGAGGAATATCATGGGCATGAAGCTCGTAGTGGTAAGAAAGCGCCTGCCGGTGGAGTGAGATCACTTCAGCGCAGGCGCGGTTATGCAAGGGGCTCACAAGGCCCCTTTTCTTTTGGAAAATTTTCGGGCTGATGAGCCGCATAGCAGAGAGTAGGAAAATGGACAGGCAGGACATGACGGACAGTAAAGAACTGACCATGACCGGAGCTGAAATCGTCGTACGCGCACTGCAGGAGCAAGGCGTGGACACACTTTTCGGATATCCGGGTGGCGCTGTCCTACCTATTTATGATGCGCTGTTCTCAACGCCTGAACTCCGCCACATCCTGGTTCGCCATGAACAGGGCGCCGGCCACGCTGCTGAGGGCTATGCGCGCTCTACCGGCAAGCCGGGCGTTTGCCTCGTCACATCCGGCCCAGGCGCGACCAATATGGTCACGCCGATCGCCGATGCGATGATGGACTCTATTCCGATGGTCGTCATCACAGGTCAGGTTCCGAGCCATCTGATCGGCACAGATGCCTTTCAGGAATGCGACACGGTGGGCATTACCCGCTGCTGCGCCAAGCACAACTATCTGGTCCGCGATGTCGATGAACTGGCCCATGTCATTCATGAAGCCTTTCTGATCGCGACAACAGGACGCCCTGGCCCTGTTGTCATCGATATTCCAAAGGATATCCAGTTCGCCAAAGGTCGCTATTCCGGCAAGACAGGTCTCCGTCACAAGACGTATCATCCGGCATCTGATCCACAGGATATCGCCATTCAGGCGGCGCTCGATCTGATGAGAAATGCACGTCGTCCGGTCTTCTATACTGGCGGTGGTATTATCAATTCGGGTGATGAAGCGAACGCGCTGCTTCGCGAACTGGTCGCTGAAACAGACTTCCCAATCACTTCGACACTGATGGGCCTCGGCTCCTATCCGGCATCTGGCAAGAACTGGCTCGGCATGGTCGGTATGCACGGCGCTTATGAAGCTAATCATGCCATGCATGATTGCGACGTGATGATTTGTCTTGGTGCTCGCTTTGATGACCGCGTCACCGGTCGACTCGACGCATTTGCGCCGCATTCCAAGAAAATCCATGTTGATATCGACCCATCCTCCATCAACAAGACGGTCCGTGTCGACGTTCCCATCATTGCGGATGCCGGTCTTGCAATCAAGGCGCTTCTGGAAGGCTGGCGCGAGCAACAGCATCCGCGCAGCGACCTGTCTGAGTGGTGGTCGCAGATTGAGGAGTGGCGCTCGAAGAAGGGCTTCTCCTATCAGAAGCTGGAAGACCAGATTAAGCCGCAACACGCAATTGAGCGGCTGTATGAGCTGACCAAAGACCGCAACACCTACATCACGACGGAAGTCGGCCAGCACCAGATGTGGGCGGCGCAGCACTATCACTTTGATGAGCCCAATCGCTGGATGACCTCAGGGGGCCTCGGGACCATGGGCTACGGCCTTCCGGCTGCCCTCGGTGTTCAGGCCGCCCACCCGGATGCGCTCGTCATCGACATCGCAGGCGAAGCCTCGATCCAGATGTGCATGCAGGAAATGTCCACAGCCATACAGCATGGCTTGCCGATCAAGATTTTCATCCTGAACAATGAGTGGATGGGGATGGTTCGCCAGTGGCAACAATTGCTTCACGGCGAGCGCTACTCACATTCTTACAGCGATAGCCTGCCCGATTTTGTGGCACTCGCCAAAGCATATGGCGGTCATGGCATTCAATGTAAGACTCCGGGCGATCTGGATGCTGCCATTATGGAAATGATCGAGTATGACGGCCCCGTCCTTTTCGACTGCCTGGTCACCAAGGATGAAAACTGCTTCCCGATGATCCCATCAGGCGCAGCCCATAACGATATGATCCTCGGTGAAATCACCGGTAATGAAATCGATGAAGCCGGCAAAGTTCTGGTCTGATCGGCACTGGTATAGAGTTCAAATAAACAGTCGGGATGCCCCAAGTGAGCACATCTACATCTGATCCATCGCCGCAGAGTGCATATTTCATCGACGACAGCGCTGATGATACCGTCGTCCGCCGGACGCTCGCCGCGATTGTTGACAACGAACCGGGCGTGCTTGCGCGCGTGGTCGGCCTGTTCTCAGCACGTGGCTATAACATTGAAAGCCTGACGGTGGCTGAGGTTGATCGACGTCAGCACCAATCACGCATCACGATCGTGACCTCAGGCACGGTGCAGATTATCGCGCAGATCAAGGCGCAACTTGAACGGCTCGTGCCCGTGGCACGGGTGGTCGATATCACCACCTCGCCTGCTGGTCTGGAACGCGAACTTGCCCTCATCAAGGTCAAAGCGCCCACCGGCTCTGACGAGCGCGTTGAGGCGATGCGGCTGTCTGATATCTTTCGCGCGCGCGTGCTCGATGTGACCCTGGAGAGCTTCATTTTCGAAATCACGGGCGGATCCAACAAGATCGACCAGTTCATCGAGCTCATGGAGCCCCTCGGCCTGATTCAGGTCTCCCGAACCGGCGTGCTGAGCATTCAGCGCGGCCTTCCAGAGTAACTATTAACAGCAAACTCTTGCGCCATGCGCCGGTTTTCGGTTAGTGGCGCACAAATTTCCTTCCCGAAAGAAAGAAAAACGATGAAAGTCTACTACGAGCAGGATGCCGACCTCTCACTCATCAAGTCCAAGAAAGTCGCCGTCATCGGCTACGGATCTCAGGGCCACGCTCACGTTCTGAACGCACGCGATTCGGGTGTAAAAGACATTGTCGTCGGCCTGCAGGAAAACTCGTCTTCGCGCAAGAAAGCCGAAGCTGAAGGCCTGACGGTCATGACACCAGCAGAAGCCACAAAATGGGCTGACGTTGTCATGATCCTGGTACCTGACGAAAAGCAGGCTGTACTCTGGGCGAATGAGATCGAACCTCATGTGAAACCCGGCATGCACATCATGTTCGGTCACGGCTTCAACGTGCACTATAACCTCATTCGCCCAATGGAAGGCGTTGACGTGTCTCTTTCCGCACCAAAAGGTCCGGGCCACACATTGCGTGCGCAATATCAAATGGGCTTTGGCCTGCCTGGCCTCGTTGCAATCCATCAGGACGCATCTGGCACAGCAAAAGACGTCGCGCTGTCTTATTCGAAAGCCATTGGCAACACACGTGCCGGCGTGATCGAAACCTCTTTCCGTGAAGAGACCGAAACCGACCTCTTCGGCGAACAGGCCGTTCTTTGCGGCGGTATCGTCGAACTGATCAAAGCTGGCTATGAAACGCTGGTTGAAGCTGGCTACGCACCTGAAATGGCATACTTTGAGTGCCTGCACGAAACCAAGCTGATCGTCGACCTGATCTATGAAGGCGGTATCGCCAACATGAACTACTCCATCTCCAACACGGCGGAGTATGGTGAGTATGTTTCCGGCCCGCGCATTGTGAATGCTGAAGCCAAGGCAAACATGAAAAAGGTGCTCGAAGACATTCAGAACGGCACGTTCGCGCGTAACTGGGTTCTTGAGAATCAGGCCGGCGCACCAGGCTTCGCGGCCATGCGTCAGCGCATGAACAGCCATGATATCGAAGCCGTCGGCGAGAAGCTTCGCGGTATGATGCACTGGGCTCAGAACGACCGTCTGGTCGACAAGTCCAGAAACTAAACACAGAGTTTGCGCACCTGAACCCGTTCAGGTGCGCAATTGCGTTTCTTTCTGGTATTTCTTTCGCCCAAAGCGTGAATCTGGTTTCGGTATGACACGGGCCGTTTATGCTTTATATCAAATTTGATGTTTCTGGGTGGGGGGTCACATGAAAGTCTATACGCAGGTTCGGTTTGCGATTATCGCGGCCACGTTTGTCACGTCAGCTCCGGCAGTTCTGGCGGCTGACTATCAGCTTTCTCCTGGCAAATGGCAGCTTTCCGACGGTCTGCAGCTCGGCAATGGCGGGACGCCTTCTCAGGTCCGGACTTTCTGCATTGAACGTGGCGATTCTCAGGTGACTGAGTCCTGGTTTGCCGAATTTGCAAAACCTGACAACGACTGTACGGCCAATGTGACATCAGCTGTCAGCGGTACGGTTGAGTTTGACCTCAGCTGCCCAAACCCGAACGGCCCGTTGGAAGGCCCGTCCAAAGTCACAGTCAGTCAGGACTCATTTAGTGTGAACAGCGATCTTGCACTTGATCTTGGCGGCGTGCCCTTCCCGATGCGGCGCAGCCTTTCAGCACGTCATATCTCCGGCAATTGCCGGTAATCCTGCCGCAAACTTTGCTGGCTCTCGCCGCGCGAGTGTTTTCTGGCTCATTTGTCATGTGTTGGACTTGGAAATGTCCAATTCTGGAGGTCTGATTGGCGTTCAGGCAGGAGTCTAGAAAATGCGTGGCAAACTTTCTTATTTCGGTTGTGCAGTCGCACTCGCTTTCGTGAGCGGAAACGCCAGCGCGAACGAGGCGGGGGAAATTGATGTTGAGCCAGGCCTGTACAACTGGTCCCATACGACGACTCTTGCCGGCCAATCCTTCAGCGAAGAAAACACTGAATGCCTCCCGCCAGAGAAGGCGCGTTTTTCCTTGCAGGACATCGCTGATGAGATCGGTCAGGGATGTTCCATGTCGGACATAATCCCTCATGAAGACGGCTATCTGTTCCAGCTCAGTTGCACGGGAATTTATTCGGGAAAAGCCGACGGTCAGATCACCAAATATTCAGCTGACAGCATTGGTATGACAGCTGTTGGCAAGGTCACGCTCGGCCAGCTGGAAGCTGACTTCGAATTTGACTCTAAAGCTCAGAAAGTCGGCGACTGCGGATAGGATAACCTCTTCTGGTTTGGCGATCAGGCATCTCTGTCCGATCGTCTGAAGACCTTGAGAAAGCGCACGCCATAGCGACGCACACCGGGCCCTGAGAAGGATACGATCGCGCATGCAAGCACGATAATGGCTGCGCCAAGCCAGAATAGACCGCTAGGCAATTCCCGAAATACAAGCCATCCAATAATGGCGCTCCAGAGCAGCGCCGTGTATTCCATCGGCGCGAGGCGCTGCGCTGGGGCACGGGCATAGGCCAGCGACATCAGAAGCCAGATCAATGTGCCGAGCACACCCAGGAAGATAAGATAGGGCATGTCAGACATCACAACGCCCTGTCCCATCACCAAGGCCGGACCAATCATATAAAGCGCTGGAAACAGATTGGCGTAGAAGGCCACCAGAAAGGCCCCGTCCTTCGCCGCCCTCACCCTGAGGAGCACGAGCGACACGGCATAGAACAGCGCTGCAGAGATCACAGCGACCAGACCAATCCAGTCATCGGCGGTCAGCCCGTCGAAGAACTCTGCGCCAACGAAGCTGACAACAACGCCTGCAAAACCCACAAGCGCAGCAAGACCGGCCAGCATGCTCGGCCGCTCAGACAGAACCAGCCAGGCGACAGGGGTGATCCACAATACCGATGTGAAGCCCATCACCGTCACCGTGGCGAGTTCGAGTTTGCTGAGAGAGAAGAAAAAGCAACTGGACGCAATCAGGTGCACCAGGCCCCGCAGGGCGTGGAGACGCGTTGCAGACCATCCTGGCAGGCGTCGACCGCTAGCGAAATAAAGAACACCAACGAGAACGGCACCGATCAAAAATCGCCAGAAGACCAGCGAATACAGATCAACGAATCCGTTGATATGCTTCACAGACGCGTCCATCAGAACGCCACAGAAAACCGCGCCCGCAGCAATAACGGTCGGTGGAACACTCCAAGCTCGATCTGTGCTCACGCCTCCCCCCCTTGCCCAGTTCGTTTTTTTTATGGTGCATGCATACATCGACGGATGCTGGACGCTTTCGGATTCGTTGCTAGTGTTTTCTACTGAGGGAGAAAACGCCAATGATAAATCCGGACCAACACAAAATCCCAACAGGAATTGATCCGCATAAGACTGCGTCCGAGCTGATCGAAGGAATCAACCTGTCTGGCAAAAACGCCATTGTCACAGGCGGATATTCTGGCATTGGCGTCGAAACGGTTCGCGCGCTGGCGGCAGCTGGCGCTCGGGTTACGGTTCCGGCGAGAAACCAGGACAAAGCGCGCAAGAATCTCACCAATGTTAAAGGTGAGATCGAGATTGCCAACATGGACCTTGTCGATCTCGCTTCAGTTCGGAAATTCGCAGAAGGTTATTGCGAGAATGACGCTGAACTTCATCTGCTGATCAACAATGCCGGGATTATGGCGTGCCCGATGGACCATACGCCGGCAGGTTGGGAGAGCCAGTTCGGCGTGAACCATCTTGGCCATATGGCGCTCACGCTCGGGCTACTGCCAGCCCTCAGAAGAGCCAAGGGCGCGCGCGTGGTGTGTCTGTCCTCAACCGGGCACGCGATAGGCGGCATTCACTGGGATGACCCGCACTTTCAGTCTCATGACTATGACAAATGGCAGGCATATGGGCAGTCCAAGACAGCCAATGCCCTGTTCGCGGTCGGCCTTGACACCCGCGAAAAAACGAATGGTATCCGCGCTTTTGCAGTTCATCCAGGCGGTATCATGACCGACCTTCAGCGACATCTCAGCGTGGACGAGATGGCCGCACTTGGCTGGCTCGACGAAGACGGAAACCTATCAGAACGCGCCAGGAGCATGTTCAAGTCACCTGCCGCAGGCGCAGCAACTTCCGTGTTCGCTGCGACCTCCCCTCTTCTCAACGGCAAGGGCGGGCTATATTGTGAAGACAGCGATATCGCCAATCTCGCCGATGAGGACTCGCCACGTTATCGCGATGTGAGAGATTATGCGGTTGATACCGATAATGCTGACAGGCTTTGGGATATGAGTATCAAAATGCTGAAGGACGCCGCCTGAGCAATGGCCGATATCGTCAATCTGCGTCAGTTCCGAAAACGGAAGCTCCGCGAGGAGAAGGCCGACACGGCCAATACAGCGAGAGCACAGTCTGGCCGCACTAAAGCCGAAAAGACCAGAGCCTTGAAAGAAACCGAGCTTCAGTCCCGACAATTGGATGGCGCCCGGTTGCGATCTTCCGACGAAACTTCGGATTAAAGCTCGGCTAGCGCGCTCGAGCTACGCGCTGGTCTGAACGAACGGATTGTCGAACGTTGCCCATTACTCACGTTGAAGCGCCCAAAAGAACCATAAAATGATGGAGGTGCGGAGACGCGGCCCTGAGGGGTTAAAGATGTCCTGACAAACGCTCGGGGTTTCACCGCTGGAGTGACCTCTTCGGCTACAGCTTCAACAGCTTCAGGAGGTGTCGACAAGATTGCTTCTGCTGGTGTTGTCTCCATAACCTGGACGGCCACCGCTGGCACCTCCTCCACGACACGCCGTGTGTAAGTGCGTGTGACGGGAACCACGATCGGCTCAGCTGATGCATCAGGGTTTGCCGAATCATCCTGCACCGGTTGGGCGTTCGAGGGCGCTGCTGCCATCCCCTTACCAGAAGGTGTCACGTCGCCAGCCGAGGCCGATATGATCTGCACTGGCTGCCGATCAATCTCCGTTATCGTACCATCAGCTGCAATCCGACGCGTATAAGTTCGTGTTGAGACCGTTCGAACCACTGCAGAAGTGGCTTTGCTCGCCTCAACTCTATCTTTCTCCGCCTGTGCGCCAGCGCCCGGTATGGCTGTCATGACCAGCAGAGCCAGCCCCGGCACGGCCAGTATTCGCAGTGTACCCTGATTGTATGATTGCGATTGGATGTCGAACATGGCGCGGCTTCCCCGGTTGAAACACTTGGTCAGGCCACAGCAATTTCTATACCCACTCTTTAAAGTCAGTATTTGACTTCTGAAGGACGCGCCTTTTATAGCGTATAGCAACTCTTGAAAGATCGGGTCGAAATGTCTGAATTTGCCGCACTTTTTACTCCCTTCACCCTAAAAAATACGACGTTTTCCAGCCGCATTGCGATGGCGCCGATGACTCGCTCTTTTTCTCCGGGCGGTATTCCTGGGGAAAACGTGGCCGATTATTATGCCCGCCGCGCTGAAGCTGACGTTGGCCTCCTAATCACGGAGGGCACAACGGTGAGCCGCGGTGGCGCATCCTTTGATCCGAACATTCCAAACATCCACACAGAGAATGCGATTGCAGGATGGAAGAACGTCGTGGATCGCGTCCATGCCGTATCAGGCAAGATCGCACCGCAGATCTGGCACGTTGGTATGGCACGCAAGCCGGGCACAGGTCCTGACCCTGACGCGCAATCAGACAGCCCGTCTGGTATCACCTATAAAGGCAAGTCCGTTTATGATGCGCCGACCCTGGATGATGTCGATGCTATGATTGAAGCGTTCGTCGATGCCATTGAAGTCGCCGAGAAGACAGGCTTTGACTGTGCCGAAATTCACGGCGCGCACGGCTATCTGGTCGACGAGTTCTTCTGGAGCGCGATGAACGTCCGTGATGACAAATATGGCGGCTCTATCGCTTCACGCGCACAGTTCGCCGCTGAAATTGTGTCACGCGCCCGCAAGCGCGTCAGCCCGGACTTCCCGATCATCCTGCGCATGTCGCAGTGGAAGCAATTCGACTATGAGGCACGCCTGTTCACGACGCCGCAGGAATTCGAAGAGTTCCTCAAGGTTATGGTCGATGCCGGTGTTGATTGCGTTCACTGCTCTCAGCGTCGCTACTGGGAACCCGAATTCCCGGAAATTGACGGAGAGAATGGCCTGAATTGCGCTGGTTGGGCGAAAAAGCTATCCGGCCTGCCCACCATCACCGTTGGCTCTGTGGGCCTCGCCTCGGAGTTTACAGGCGCTTTCCGCGGCCAGGGTTCGAAAACGCGTCCGCTTAGTGACGTTGTGGAGCGTCTGGAGCGTGAAGAATTCGACATGGTCGCCGTCGGACGCGCCTTGCTTCAGGACCCCTACTGGGCGCAGAAAGTGAAAGAAGGCCGTCTGGCGGAGCTGAAAGACTATTCAGCTGACGCGCTTAAGACGCTTTTCTGATCTCGTCCTCGAGGTTCACAACCTCGCTGGCAGACACCACCTCAACCTGGGGCAGCGGGAAGATCAACTGACCGCCGCCCGCCAGGAACTCCGCCTCGCGCTCAATAATACCGGTGCGGAAGTGCCATGGCAGCACCAGAAAATAATCTGGATTCATGGCTCGGGCGACAGCCTCAGGCAGTATTGGAATATGCGTGCCAGGGGTCACACATCCCCATTTGTCCGGATTCACATCTGAAATCGCATCCAGAAGGTCCGGGCCAATCCCGGCATATTGCAGCACCACATTGCCCTTGGTCGATGCACCAAGGCCCAGGATGCGCTTTCCAGATGATTTGAGGCTGCGAAGCTTGTCGACGAGCAGATCGGCATGGAAATGAGCTTTGCGGGCAAACTCGTGATAAGGCTCAGCGGTCGCAAGCCCCATCTCTTCTTCTTCTTGCAGAAGCGCGTCGATCGCCGCGGTATTCTGCGCGAGGCTGGTGTTGGATTTATGCGTCGCTGTGACGGCGAAAGATCCGCCATTGGTGTCATTCAGCTCGACATCTATGACTTTAAGATCAGCCCGGTCCAGCAGCGCCTTCACGACGGTCATCGAATAGTATTCCAGATGCTCCTGGCAAACGGTGTCATAGGCCAGCTGTTTCAGCATGAGCGGCAGATAGCTCTGCTCGAAATGCCAGACACCATCTTTCGCCAGTACGCTGGCCACCTGTTCAACGAAGGCCATCGGATCCGGCAGGTCGTAAAACATCGCTATCGACGTGATGATGCTCGCCGGTTTATCGGCATGGCGGGCATAGGCAGTATCAGAGAAAAAATCGACTTCCAGCACGATATCATCCGTATAAAAGCGGCGAAACTTCGCTGCGCTCGGATCGATACCGATACGCTTGATACCGGATGTCTGATAAGCTTTCAGGGCCGTGGCATCATTCGCGCCGATATCCAGAACGATATCGCCCGCGGAAAGAGGTCGTAGCTCTGTTTCGAGCTTTCGCATCTTTTGCTCGAGGTGGCGGACCATTGATGCGTTAAGACCGGAACGGTATCCATAAGTCTCGCCATACATCAACTCGCCGGGATAATCATGAGCCAGTTGAACAAGCCCCGACTCCCGGCAGAAGGCCAGCTCAAGCGGACTGACCGAAACCGGTACGCTGGCATCCCTGGGGAAAACGCCTGTGAGGGCCTGATCTCCGAGATCCATGATTGATTCCAGCGGTGCGTCCATTAAACGGCAGCGCGTACGACGCGGGAATATTCCAGTGGAGACCGGGCGCTCTGACATTGCGAAGTCCTCAAACGCAAATCTTGGGACTGTAAGCTGCGCCCAATCGACCTAAATATTCGTAAAGACTAAACGCAAAGGCGAAATTTATGAACGAATTGCCACCAACAGTCTCCAGAACAGACGCCGAGTGGAAAGAAATCCTGACGCCTGAACAGTACCAGGTTGGAGTCAAAGAAGGCACTGAACGCGCTTTCACGCCCGGCAATCTGAATGACGAGAAGCGAGACGGCAGCTATCATTGCATCGGTTGCGACACGGTTCTCTGGGACTCAGATCACAAGTTTGATTCCGGGACCGGCTGGCCCAGCTTCTTCAAACCTGCTCGCGACGGTGTGGTTGCCACCAAGTCAGACAACAAGCTCTTCATGAAGCGTACGGAATGCCATTGCGGCATTTGCGGCCTGCATATGGGTCACGTGTTCAATGACGGCCCGCCGCCAACCGGCGAGCGCTGGTGTATCAATGGCGTTGTCCTGAACTTCGTGCCGCGCAATTCATAGCAAAACCGGTCACACAGACACGAAAAACCCGGCCTGTCATAAGAGAGGCCGGGTAAGGTCATCGGCAAGCTCACAGCTTGAGGGGGCATATGCGCCATACCGATGTTCAGATAAGTTCTCCGCCCCGGCAAACCGGGCCGAAGACATTGGAATTATTCGCCGACTGTGCGCCAGGACACGTTCAACTGGTGAACTTTTCCTGATTCCTGCGCGTCGTAGCTGAGGGTGCGCGCGAAATCTTCGGCTGCACGCTCGAACGCCGCGTTTGAGCAGGACTCTACAGCGAACGATGTCACGTCGCCGGTCGGCGCAAGCTCGACCTGAAGATCGCATTCGCCGCTAATGCCACGATCAGCCGCGAGGTATGGATAATCCAGAGCCCCCAGGGAAACAGGAAGTTCCGAGCCGCTGACGTCGATAACGAAGTCTTTCGCAGCAGGGGTTGCGTTTGTTTCGGCCATCGCAGTCGGCATCACGCTAACAGAGGCGGCCATAGTGACGAGCACTGATTTGATAAGTGTTTTCATGACACTAATGTGTCAGTTTTGTATTATTTTGTCCATATACGGACGATATTTTCGAGCATATTTTTAATAACACCCTGTTTTTATGCAGTGTTANTTATAACAAAAATGCCGCTTATGTCACAAACGAGTTGTCACATTAGTGTAAAACTCGACCGACGCCCCCATGGACATGACGTGAATTTATAGATTCTCAGGCTTACCGGGTCGCAATTTGCGACTATCATCGCATCAAGGTGGCAATTTCCCGGAGACAAAATTATATGCAGGTTCGAACCTCCCTTATCGCGGGCGTATGTGTCGCAGCGCTCATCAGCGCCAGCGGACCACACGCCCACTCCCAGACAGAAACGCAGAGTGAAATGACATCNAATCAGCCCGTNCCGCCGATAGCAGAACGCCGCCCAGTTACGATCGAACAGGTCGGCCGGACTCGTACGGATGCGTATAGCTGGCTGAAGGATGAAAACTGGCAGGAGGTCATGAAGGATCCTTCCGTGCTTCAGGAGGACATTCGCGCCTATCTGGTGGCAGAGAACGCCTACACCGAAGCCCGATTNGAAGCNCCAACGGCAGAACTCCGGGAAACNCTCTTCCAGGAGATGCGCGGACGNATCAAGGAAGACGANAGNTCNGTGCCGTCCNTCGACGGGCCNTATGCATACTACACCTTCCACAGAACGGGTGGAGAGTATGGCGTGCTCGCACGCAANCCCGCCGAGTCGGCTTTTGATGACAGNGTAGAACCAGAGATACTGTTTGATGGAGACGCNGAAGGTGAAGGTCTTGCNTATTTCGANACAGGCGANATNCANCACTCTCCCAACCACGAACTCCTTGCCTCGGCTGTCGATGACAAGGGCTCTGAAATCTACACCATCAAGGTTAGAAATCTTGAGACAGGCGAAGAGCTGTCTGACGTGATAGAGAGCACGACGGGCGATTTCGTCTGGGGTGCGAATTCAGATGTGATTTTCTGGGTGAAACGCGANGATAATGGTCGCCCATCAGCCGTCTACCAACGCATCCTGGGATCAGGCGAAGATAAGCTGATCTATGAAGAGCCGGATCCAGGCTTCTTCGTGAATATCGATTACAGCGGATCTGACGACTACATTCTGATCCAGACGGGCGGTCACACCACAAGCGAAGTGTATTACTTTGATGCTGGAGCAAAGGACCCTGAACTCACTCTGATCGCAGAACGGGAAGAAGATGTTCAGTACAGCGTCGTGGACTTCGATGGTCAGTTCTACATTCTGACCAATGCGGATGGNGCGATCGACTTCAAAATCGTCAAGGCACCGATCTCAGCNCCGTCGAAAGAAAACTGGGTCGATGTCGTACCACACCGGCCAGGCACGCTGATCCTTGGGCTTGAAGCCTACCGCAACCATTTGGTTCGCATGGAGCGGAACGAAGGCCTTCCTCGCCTCATTATTCGCGCTCGTGAGAGTGGTGAAGAGCATGAGATTGCCTTCCCGGAAGCCGCATATGCGCTCGGCATGTCCGGNGGCTATGAGTACGATACTTCGACACTTCGCTTTGAGTACGCATCGCCGGCCACGCCTGATCAGGTTTTCGATTACGATATGAATACCCGCGAGCGTGTGCTTCGGAAAACGCGCGAAGTCCCATCTGGGCATAATCCGAATGATTATGTCGTCGAGCGGATCATGGCGCCATCTTATGACGGTGAGCTTGTGCCAGTGACCATTCTGCGTCGCACAGACACGCCGGTTGATGGTTCAGCGCCCTTGTTGCTTTACGGCTATGGCTCCTATGGCATGACCTACCCGGCAGATTTCCGNACATCGCGGCTGAGCCTTGTGGATCGCGGTTTNGTNTATGCCATCGCCCATATCCGCGGGTCTCAGGCAAAGGGATATCAATGGTATCTCGACGGCAAGCTTGAGAAGAAGGAAAACACCTTCCGTGACTATATCGCCGCGGGTCGCTATCTTGTGGGCCAGGGCTACACATCAGAGGGCAAGGTCGTAGGCTTGGGCGGCTCTGCTGGCGGCCTGCTCATGGGTGCAGCCTCCAATATGGACCCTGAACTGTTCGCGGGAATTATCGCCGCCGTGCCGTTCGTCGATGTTCTGACCACCATGTCAGACGAGTCCTTGCCNCTNACACCACCTGAATGGCCAGAATGGGGTAACCCGATCACCAGCGAAGAGGACTACGACACCATCCTCGCCTATTCGCCGATCGATCAGGTCTCCGATCGCCCCTACCCTGCCATGCTGATCACGGGCGGCCTGACCGACCCCCGCGTCACTTATTGGGAGCCAGCCAAGTGGGTGGCAAACCTCCGCCACGACGCGCCGGAGGCCGGCCCATACTTTCTTCGTATCAACATGGATGCGGGCCATGGCGGCGCTTCGGGACGTTTTGAAGGATTGAAGGAAGCGGCAATCGAATTTGCCTTTGCGCTTGCAGTTGTTGGCAAAGTCGACGGCGTAGAATTCTGATCGAAAGCCTCTCCGGCACTTAATGCTGGAGAGACTCTTTAGACAACAAAAAGGCGCAGGACTTACATCCTGCGCCTTTTTATATTTGGTAGTCGCGAACCGCCAAGCTCAACCCGGCGGTTCATCTCGATCAGAGGATCAGCCCATCTCAGCNAGTTCTGCTTCGACAGCCTTGATCCGCTCATCAACAGTGCTGCAACCTTCTGGAAGGTTGTCACCAAGAACTTTCAGCTGTTCACAGCTCTTCTTCTCGTTACGCAGACCTTCGAGGCGAGTAGACACTTCGAAGCGGGCGAAGGCACGCTCGCCTTCGCGCTCTGCACGCAGGAAGCCCAACCAGCCATTGGCAGCACGGCGGCCATCAGCGAAGTTCGCGGCATCGCGGAAGCTTTCTTCAGCGGCCGGGACGTTATCGAGCTCGTAATTGGCCTGACCGATCATCACGCGGGCATAGCCTGGCTCTTTCAGGTTACCCTTCGCGATCGCCTGACGATAAGCGTCGATGGCTTCCTCATAATCGCCAAGTTCGAAGTAAGAGCGGCCAAGGCGCTCATACATTTGACCATTATTGGTCATCTGAGCGGCCTGACGGATCACCGGAACGGCTTTCTCATACTCGCGCGCAACCTGGTAAAGGTTTGCGAGCAGTTCAAGGCGCTCGAATGTCTTGGAAACGCGTCCGCGGTTGATCTCTTTTTCAAGGATCTTCGCTGCTTCATAAGGCGCGTTGAACCGGTTGTAGAAGTTCACAACGCGCATAATCTCCTGCTCTTCTTTCAGAAGACCAGCAAGGTACATGGCTTTTTGAACTTCAAAGGCTTTTCGCTCTTCATTACCCTGGAAATAGTCGCCGGCAATCGCGTCCCAGACCTTACGGTCATTCGGATCACGCTGAAGAAGACGCTGAAGCAGTTCGGCTTTCTTCGCCTTGTCGCCAGTACGGTCGTACAGGAAGATCAGGAAGTCGATGATCTGACGGTCCGCATTCTGGCCGTCTGCGCGGAGAACGCGTTCCGCATACGGAAGTGCAGCTTTGTAGTCCTCAAGCTTCTGGTAAAGAACCGCCATCTGGAAGTTCTGGTCACGCGTCGGTGTGACCCCTGGCGAATTCAGCCATTTCTGCATGTATTCGCGAGACTTCTCGAGATTGTCCTGCTGCAGATAAAGCTGTGCGATATTGTAGTAGGTTTGCGGGATATCTTTGCCGGTAATCGCACCCGCATTGATTGCGGCTTCAAGATCTCGAACGGCTCCGGCTGCGTCACCGTTTTCAATCTTAATGGCAGCACTCAATCGAAGCACAGCAGCGTTTTCGTAGCAGTTCAGCTCCATATTGCGGAGCTTGTTCAGCTCGTTCAAAGCGCCAGCTGGATTATCATTTTGCAGGAGCTCTGTTTCCGCTGCCAGATAAAGCTCACCGGTTTTCGATGAGAATTCTGTCGATTCACACCCAGCCGCGGTTTGCGCCTGCGCTGTTCCAGCTGTCGCGACTGCAAAAATTGCAGCGCTGACAACACCTGTCATCCAATGTGCTTTTCGCATGGTCATCACTCCCTCGCCGTCGTGGCAATCCTAATCATTCAAAGTGAAATGTATCGGATAGACAAGATTTTCCTGCCCGACCGGCACACCATTCTTCGTTCTGGCTGCGAACAAAGCACGCTCGACAGCCGTCTCACTACTCCGGACAAAAATCTTGTCCGTACATGTGGCACTCGCGGAATACGGCCGTCCGGCTGCATCAACGCTGAAGACCACTTCACACTCTCCTTCAAGCCCCCGACGAAGTGCTGCCTGCGGGTAATCCGGCACCGGCGCACGTACTGCGAGAGCTCTTTCCCTGCCTATAATACTGACTGGCTGGTAGACTTGTTCCGTCACGCCGATTGGCAGGTCTGACACAGGTGACTCAAACACAGCAAAATCAAACACGATCTCACCGGGATTTTGTCTTGTCACAGCCCGCGTCTTTGGCGGTACAACGTCTGGCAGTTTTTCCGGTGGCTTCCTGTCCCTTACTAGCACATCCGCTTTCTCCGGTGGCAGCACTATGCTCGCCATGGGCCGGAGTTCGACTTCTGATAACTTCACTTCACCGACATCGACCAGACGATCCATCGCAACGAACAGTCCGAATGTCAGCGCCGCTGCCGGGATGAGACCGGCCGCGAGACGGCCGACACTCTCATATTTTCTAAATGGCCAGGCTTTCATGTCTTCCTCCTCACAAGGCGGACTTTTGCCCGCTTATAAAGAGTTATACCATAACATCCTTAGAAAATCTATAGAATGTTATGGTATCACATAAATGACCGTCTATTCGAGGTTGAACGAGATCGGATAGACAACGTTACTACGACGAGCTGGTTTGCCCTTAATGATCTTAGGAGCAAATTCCACGTTGCCGACCGCACGTTCAGCTTCACGGACGAACACGTTATCGGTGCACGTTGCGCTGACATTGTACGGCTTGCCGCGTTCATCCACGTCGAAGCGGACGTCACACGAGCCCTCAATACCCCGCTCAGCTGCGCGAGATGGGTAAGAGACAACCGGCGGACGAATTGGCTGAGCATCACGGTCAGACACGACAACCGCGTCCATCGCAAAGCTTGAAACATTGCCAATTTCGATCTCTGCCGGTGCAGCACCCTGAATCTGCGGAGTGGGCAGGTTCACATCGGACTTGGACGCAGACAGTTTTGGCGGTGGTGGCGGCTTATCAGCCGTATCCAGACGCTTAACCTGCTGACGTTGTGTCCGGCGAATTTCCTGCTGTTGTTCCTGCGGTGTAATGCGGGACAGCGTACGGAATTCGCTTTCACCAAGTTCGATGGGTTTGGGCTCGATCAACATGCCCATGATGATAAACAGGGCATACACAATTGCAGCAGCGAACGGGACACCGATTGCAATTCGAAGAAGGGGATTTCCAAGCATGCGAGGTTCCTTCCGTTAATCGAGTTCTGTTGAAACGTTCACAGCGGACTCTGGAGCCGCAGACGTAATCGCCTGCATAGCCAGATCGAGGACCTCAGCTTCGGATTCATTATCCACCTGGAGTACCAACTTACCCTTTGGGTTGTCCTCACGGAGTTCCCGGATCGTGAATTCCAGTTCGCTGATGTCAATCTGGACCTTATCAACCCAGATTTCACTGTTCTGATCGATCGCGACCACAATGCCCAGAGGAGCAATGTTTTGATCGTTCTCAGCGGCCACCCGGGTGATATCCACGCCGGGCAGCTTGATGAACTGGGCAGTCACGATGAAGAAGATCAGCAGGATGAACGTCACGTCGAGCATCGGCGTGAGGTCAAGTGCTTGTTCTTCTGCTTCGCGAGCACGAACTTTACGAGCCATGCTTTCCTCCTACCCGGCCTGGTCGATTGTGAAGCCTACATTGTCGACACCCGCACTACGTGCCTGGTCGACCACAAGGATCACAAGTCGGTTTTTTGCTCTCGGATGCGCCTGAACCAGAACAGCAGTTTCCGGGTTTTCAGCGATGAGGCGTTCCAGGTTTGCCCGGACTGCACCCACATCCGACAGGCGTCCATTCACAGAAACAAGACTGTCCTCAGAAATCCTCACCAAAATCGTTGGCTTTGGATCCACCGGCGTGTCCGGCGGGGCCGGAGGTGGCGGTGTGAGGTCGATCGCGTTCTCTTTNATGAACGTCGCGGTCACAATAAAGAAGATAAGCAGAATAAACACGATGTCGAGCATTGGTGTCAGATCGACTTCGGATTCCTCCGCCTTACGTCTACGTCCTCTCATCGGTCAATCTCCAGCTGGTCTGCGACAGACTGAACCCTACGGCTGACCGTACGATCCATGCTGCTGGTGAAAATAATGCCCGAGAGCGACGCAACCATGCCTGCCATTGTCGGGATGGTCGCTCGCGACACACCACCNGACATCGCCTGAGCATCGGANCCCGATGACAGAGCCATGACGTCAAACACGGTTACCATGCCTGTGACGGTTCCCAGCAGACCCAGCAATGGCGCCAGTGCCACCATTGCTTTCGTCAGGGAAACGTTCTGTTCAGCCTGTTGGCGCACTTCAGATACAAGCTTGTCTCGGACCCACTCTGACCAGCGTGAGGATCTCTGGTCAGCAGATTTCTGCTTCCAGTCTTCCCAACGCTGCAGAGCGCGGTCGGCGACAGCCTTGTGCCCGAAGTTGAAGTAGAACATGCGCTCGAGGATCAGGGCCCACATAATGAATGTGGCAATCATGATCACGACGAGGACGGGTCCACCTCTGTCCAGGAAGTTCATAAGGTCAGCTAGCATATGCTGCTTCCTTTCCTCGATGTGACGGGCTTATGCCGCCACACCTTCCTTTTCNGCGCGTTCAGCAACAAGGCCAGCAGCCTGCTCGTCCAGAAGCTGAGCTGCNGAGCGNGACGCTGCAGAACAGATTGCGTGGATGAGGAGGAGCGGGATTGCCGCACAAAGACCCATAACCGTGGTCATCAGAGCTTGTGAAATACCATCAGCCATNAGCTGCGGGTCACCAGCACCGTAGATTGTGATCGCGGTAAAGGTCACGATCATACCGATAACCGTACCCAGAAGACCGAGCAGCGGTGCAACAGAGGCCAGAACTTTCAGAATGTCGTTGAAACGGTCAATCTTCGGAGATTCCTTGAGGATTTGCTCGTCGAGCTTCATTTCAAGTGTCTCTACAGAGTCCTTACGGTGGGCTTCATAGACCTTGAACACGCGAGCAAGCGGGTTGCCGTCGCCAGCTTGTTTAGATTTCGCTGTAGACCGCATAGAGCCTGTCATCAGGAAGATAGAAACGAGCTTGAAGAGGCCAAGCAGAACACCGATCACGCCGAGCGCAATGATGACCCAACCCACTTCACCACCAGCATCAATACGATCCTGGAATGTTGGCAGTTTACCGTAAGTGTCGAACAGGTCGCCTTTCGACGGGTCGATCGGCGCCATGACAACATCTTCGTCACCCGCATTGATCAGGTCTTGCATCGCACCAGAGAAGTTGCCTGGAGGCTGCTTCGCGAAAGCGATCAGGCGGCCGTTTTGCATTTCGACGAATCGTGTGCCGTCAACNGTCACAGCGTTGAAGATACCGACGCGGAAAACTTCTTTTGTTTCTGTCTGACCGTCAGGACCGACCTGGTCGACTTCTGCTTCGAAAGATTTCACTTCAGATTGAGCCAGCATTTCGAGAAGAATCGCTTTCGGCAGAAGGTCAAGTTGCTCACGTGTTGGGAGTGAACGGGATTGTGCAACTTCAGAAAGACCTTCAGCACGTGCTGGATACTCAGCAGATGCGAGNGAGTTCCGGATAACNGGCATAGATTCCTGAGCAGCCTGACGGAACTGACCGAGCAACTGACCAAAGTCACCTGCCAGAGNTTCGAGTTCAGCCTGCTTGGCATCAAGCTCAGCTTCGTTCGCGTTGAACTCGTTCTGCAGCGCCTGACCGCGGGCTTCAGCCTGGTTCAGTTCTGCACGGAGCGAGGACATGGAAGCTTCCTGCTCAGCAGTCGCCTGCTGAAACTCCCGAAGGCGCTGTTGGTTTTCAGATGTGAGTTCGTTTGAGTCACGGCGAACAGCTTCGAGAACTTCAGAAAGTGAGTTCACCTGGGCTGTAGCCGGAAGAGAAGCGACCAGCGTTCCGGCGCCGAAGAGAGCGACGGCCGCAAGCGCTTTAACGGATTTGTTTGCGTTAAACATGTTTCGTTTACCTCTGTATCAGGTCAGGCTTGCGTTACTGTGGAGCCGGAACCGAGAACTTCTCGACCGGACCTTGCAGAATATCTTGCTGCTTGGTGCCTTCAGCGATCCGGATCGCATCCTGAATCGGACGGCGGAAGCTGGATGGCAGAGTCTCCCAAGCGCCGCCTTCACGGTCCCAACGAGCAACTTCACCGTTTGCAGGGTTCAGATAGACAAGAGAAACACGACCATACTGGAACATCTGAACAGCGATTTCCTCGCCAGCNGCGTTCGTGATGGTGCCTTCGAAAGTGTCGATCGTACGACCATATTCCATCTCAGCCTGATAGGCCTCGATGATCAGACGGTAACGCTCTGCAGGAGCAACGTCTGGCGCTTCCATCGCAGCGTCGAGCTGGTCAAGGCGCTCCTGGCGAATGTCCTGTTTGAAAGGAAGGTCTGCAGCAACGAAGGTTTTGAGATCTTCGATCATGGTCATCATCATCGGCGTCATTTGAGCCGTGATTTCGTCGACGCGACCGAGCTGCTCGTTCAGAGATTCGAGCTCTGTACGTTGAGACTCAACGACGCGCTCTTGCTGAAGCGCGTAAAGCTCTGCGCCAGTTTTGCGCTGAAGCAGTGAGCGGTACTCACGTACCATATCGCTGCGTTCGTCATCAAGCTGATTGATCTGATTCTGAACTTGCTCTGCCTGGCGGGTGGCACGCTCGCCCTCCTGAAGAGCCTGGTCCAGCTGAGCTGAAGCAGGCAGCCCGACAATGAATAGGCCGGCAACAAGTGCATTGCAGGCCGGATAAAGAACACGTTTCATGTTCGCCTCTCACTCCCATAGTGCGCGTGAAGCTCACGCGAGAAATCCCTGAGGCGGTAAACAGACTGGATCGCCGGTCACCGCTTTTACTCGTTCCTGCACACACACGCAGGATAAGTTCATGGGAAAGAGTCAGCGCGAGCGCCGAACACGAACCCTTAATTATACGGATGATCACCCATCCGGCTTTTTATTATCTCGAGCCACGCAAAATGGCCGCATTTTTCCGCTGGTCCCCTAACGGAAACGCGACGCTATCAACCTCTACAAAAAGATCAATACACCGGCTTGAGCAGTTATATTGTAACCAATTCACAAAAAGAGCAGCATAGGCAAGCACTAGACTCAGCCCACACAATTACCCCCCCGGAATTGATTACGCTTTTCGCATAGCCCGCCGTGCCGGAATAAGTCCAGCACAATTCTGGGAGAAGAGTTAGCCTGAACTATTCTGTTCTGAGGTGAGAGAAGCTGATCAATAATTCTTGAAGGCATCAGCGACCGTCAGCCGGATGGGTTCTGACCACGTTCAGTAGATTGGTTCAATTCGCTTTTTTCGATTCGAGTAAAGGATGTAGTTAAATCGGTTTCATCCGAACTTTGATGTTTTGGAGCGGTCTACTGGCAATCGCCCCAAACAAAAGAAAAGATGAATACAATCTGATGACGCGTAAAAACTGAGCAGTTGCAGCACTAATTAGCGGCTGCAACATCAAAGACTGAAGGAAACTGCGTTTAAATTGTAGACGCCCATCTTCGATAAGATCGAAGGTGGCGGTCATGTGTCTTGGAGGATGGCTGGGGCGCCAGGATTCGAACCTGGGAATGTCGGTACCAAAAACCGATGCCTTACCACTTGGCGACGCCCCAACGAGCCGCCGTATCTACATAAACCCTTTGCAGTATGCAACACATAATCTCAAAATCGTTTCCGGGTTTTTCAGTCGGTGCCGCGCCGGGCGACTTTCATCATGAAACTGAAGAATATCTTTGAAAAAAGTTTGCGCCCTCTTATTCTTTTTCGATAAGCATGTCTCAGCCTCGTATCTCAGGAGATGGCCTTGAAGACCTTTTTTGTATCTCTGCTCGGCGGATTCGTCTCGCTTCTGCTCTTCGTCCTCTTGATTGTCGGGGCTGTCACGATGGCTGTTTCCGGTGAAGAGGCCGAGCCAGGAAACGTTGTCCTGGAAATTGATCTGCGAACGGAGATGTCAGATCAGCCCGCAATTGGCGGACCATCACTGCTTTTCGCGTCTGGAGCATTTACGGACGTCTTGCAAAAGCTAGATGCCGCACAGAACGATCCGAAGGTGAAAGGCGTCTATATCCGCGCAAGCGAAATGGGAATCGGCAACTCCCGTGCCGAAGAACTTCGGTCTGCAATCCTGAGACTGCGCGAATCGGGCAAATTCGTTGTTGCGCATACACAGGGCTTTCTGGCAGCAGGCCCCTCTGCTCTGCGGTCAATCTCTGCCGCCGATGAAATCTGGCTTCAGCCCGGGTCAGATATCATGCTGCCAGGCATGACGGTTGAAACGCTGTTTCTGAAAGGGCTGTTCGACAATCTTTCAATTAAAGCCGAGATCGAGCAATTCTACGAATACAAGAACTCTCCGAATATCTACAAAGAGACTGACTATACCGAGCCGCATCGCGAAGCCATGCTGGCTCTGATGACGGATATCTGGGATGTCTCGCTCGTCGACATGGCTCAGGACCGCGGCTTTGCAAGTGAAGCACAACTACGGGCACTGCTTGAAGAAGGACCAGTAAGTCCCGATCAAGCCGTCGCAACGGGGCTCGTCACCGGCCTCAACTGGCCCGAGGATGTAAGCGAGGCGGTTCTGGAACGCGCTGGAGACGGCGCAGAACTCCTGAATATTCTGAATTATGAGGCACCTGCCGTATCCCGGAATGCACCTGTCATCGCGATCGTGGGTGGCGAGGGCACGATTGTTACAGGCGCGGCGACGCCTGGACCGTTTGGTGGCGACGCCATCTTCGCATCAGACCGTGTCGCTCAAGCATTGCTGGACGCGGGTAAGGACGAAGACGTCAGGGCTATCGTGTTTCGAATTGACTCAGGTGGCGGGTCCGCGATTGCCTCCGATCAGATATGGCGCGCTGTTCAGCGCGTACGCGAAGAAATGGACAAGCCTGTCATCGTTTCCATGGGCAGTGTTGCCGCATCGGGCGGCTATTATGTTGCCGCCGGGGCCGATGCCATCTTTGCTCTGAAAACAACGATTACGGGCTCTATCGGGGTTTATGGCGGCAAGTACGCACTCGCAGAAGGCCTTCGCCAGATTGGCATCAATCCAAGCACACTTGCTGTAGGCGGAGATTTTGCGACGACATTCTCACTCAGTGAGTTTACAGATTCTCAGCGGGAAAAACTCCATGTCTCTCTGGAGCGGACTTATGATCGTTTCATGGAAATCGTCTCAGAGGGTCGGGAAATAGATGAGTCGCGCGTTCGGGAAATTGCACGCGGGCGCGTCTGGAGCGGCGTTGATGCCAAAGAACGGGATCTCGTCACTGATATTGGCGGTCTGATCGAAGCGATCGACAAGGCGCGCGAACTCGCTGACATACCTGCCGATAGTAAGATTGCGACGGTCTATTACCCATCTCCGCCAAACTTCGGGGATGTGATTGCAGAATTCTTCGGCGCATCGGCAGAAACAGCAGAAGCCGCAGCACGCCTGAATACCCTCATGTCGAACAAACAAATCAAGGCGTTGATAGAGCAGAGCTCAGCGCTTCAGTCGCATCAAATTCAGATGCGTGC
>PABS01000102.1 GCA_002699325.1 Ponticaulis sp.
CGACGAAAGATGGCCCTGAGCCGTGGCGTAGAGTGGCGAGGCCTTGGAGACCTCGCCAAGAATTTCAATCGCTTCTTCCCGCCGGTCGGCATAGTCCAGCGTGCTACCCAGCATAGTCCGGGCAATGTCCAATTGTGGATCGAGTAGCAGCGCCAGATTGAAATAGACGCTCGCAATATCGTCTTCCGTTTCAACTGCAAGCGCGGTCGCCAGGGCATACACAGCAATCGCTGCGCCTTCCGTCGGCGTCATCCGACGCAGGGAGAGCGTTTCACCGGCCGCCAACTGACGCGCGAGCGCCTCAATTGCTGGATTCGCGCCAACGTCTTCCCGGAAGTCCTGCACAATCTGCAGCGCTTTTTCGTTTTCGCCTTTATTGGACAACAGGCGGACATAATGCTCACAGGCCACAGCCAGGCGCATACGCTCAGACCAGACAGCCTCAAAGGTCTCAAGCGCCTGCTCATCTTCACCGGCAGACATCTGGAGAAGCCCTAGCATGTAGAGGGTCACGCCATCCAGAACGTCGTCTCCGACAAGACTTTCAATCAGGTTTGATTTTGCGAGCTCCGTNTGCCCTTCGCCAAAGGCAGACCAGGCCGAAATTGTTCGTGAGACAATGCGATTGAACATCCCCGCATCGCCCTGACCAAGTACCAGGCTCGCATCGGCATATTCGCTCTGACGCATCTCAGCTATGCCCAGCGTGAGGCGGGTCAGCGAAGAAATCTCCAGTTCGCGTTCGCTTGCCTCTCGCGCCAGCTCGATAGCCTGTTCCCCATCACCAGCCAGCAACAGGGAGAATACCGCCCGCTCCAGNAGAATTGGGTCCTGTGGTTCGCGCGCCGATGCTCTGACAAACGTCTCGGCNGCGAGCAGTGGGTCGTTGGANAGAGANGCAAACCGTCCAACCAGAAAATCCGAATACTGATCGGCTTCTGCGGGCTTTTGTTTATTCACCCATTCGACATATGTCGCGGANGGCGTCGTACAGGCGACACAGACGAGGCCACCGGCAGCAACCCACAGGTTTCTAAGCTTAGATTTCATGGCCAGACCCTGATCCAATCGGGCAAAAAAGACAATTGGTATATGTCAGTTGGGGAAGCTGACTGTGACACACCGCATCCCAGGCGGGCAAACCCGCCTGGAAACGATTCATGTGTCTACATATTCGGATAAGCCGGACCGCCACCACCTTCAGGCGTTTCCCAGACGATATTCTGGTTCGGGTCCTTGATGTCGCATGTTTTGCAGTGGATGCAGTTCTGCGAGTTGATCTGGAATTTCTTCTCGCCGTTCGCTTCTTCCACCCACTCGTAAACACCCGCCGGGCAATAGCGTGCTGACGGTCCGTCATAAACGCCNAGCTCGGAAGTCTTNTGCAGTTCTGGATCGAGAACGCGCAGGTGACACGGCTGATCTTCGCCATGATAGGTGTTGGTGAANGAAACGTTTGTCAGCTTGTCGAAGCTGATCACNCCATCCGGNTTCGGATAGTCGATNGGCTTGAACTTCGACGCTGGNTTNAGNGATGCTGCATCTGTCTTGCTGTGCGACATGGTGCCGAACGGAGACCAGCCCAGGATCTGGTTCAGCCACATTTCGACGCCGCCAAGGCCGGTGCCCAGAATGGTACCGAATTTCGACAGCAGCGGCTTCACATTGCGAACCGTCTTCAGCTCTTTGTGAACGCTTGATGCCTCGTATGCNTCTTCATATTCCGTGAGTACATCACCTGAGCGGCCTTCACCGATCGCTTTAAACGCAGCCTCTGCGCCCATCATGCCCGTCAGAATGGCGTTATGAGAGCCTTTGATGCGNGGGACGTTCACNAAACCTGCCGAACACCCAATCAGGGCACCGCCGGGGAAGGCCAGCTTCGGTACGGACTGGAAGCCACCTTCGGTAATCGCGCGAGCCCCATAGGCGACACGCTTGCCCCCTTTGATGTGTTTGAGCACTTCAGGGTGGTGTTTCCAGCGCTGGAATTCCTGATACGGCGCCAGATATGGGTTTTCATAGTTCAGGTGAACCACGAAACCGAGAGAAATGAATGGCTCTCCGTTGTCACGGAAGTGATAGAGGAAAGAGCCGCCACCGGTCTTGTCATCAAGTGGCCAGCCCAGCGTGTGCTGAACATAACCTTCATGGAAATTCTCTTCGGGAACCGACCACAACTCTTTCAGGCCAATGCCGTACTTTTGCGGCTCACGACCCTGATCAAGGTCGAATTTCGCGATCAGCTTCTTGGAAAGCGATCCGCGTGTGCCCTCTGCGAANAGNACATANTTGCCGAGAAGCTCCATGCCGGGCTCGTAATCGGCTTTCTTATTGCCTTNAGCATCAAGGCCAGCCACGCCGGCAACCACACCTCTGACTTCGCCATTTTCGCCGTAAACAAGCTCGGATGCGGCAAAACCCGGAAAGATCTCGACGCCCATATTCTCTGCTTCAGCAGCCAGGAAGCGTGTCACGTTTGCAAGCGAGCCCGTGAAGTTTCCATGGTTTTTCATGAAGCCCGGCATTGGAAGCCAGGAAATATCCAGTGAGCCTTTCGGCCCAAGATATTTAAACTTGTCTCCAGTCACTTCTGTCGCAAGCGGGCGGTCGTCACGGTTACGCCAGTCCGGCAGCAGAGAATCGAGGCCCACTGGATCGACAACAACACCTGACAGAATATGCGCGCCAACTTCACCGCCTTTTTCAAGAACGATGACTGAAATTTCTTCGCCTTTTTCCTGAGCAAGTTGCATCAGCCTGATCGCAGCAGACAGCCCCGCAGGCCCGCCGCCAATGATCAGAACATCTACTTCCATCGATTCGCGTTCGACAGCGTCTGACGCCATTTATATTCTCCCCAAGCCGGTATACAGGATGATCTCTCTGGTTCACATATCGCGTCTTGTCAAAACTCCAAAGATTAGATCGCTGGTATTTCAGCTTTTGATCGCTCAACAGGCACTGCATAAATTACAGTCGTCACAACCTGTGTTAATGCTTTTTCATGTGTTTGATTTGATAAGCCCCGCAACTTTGCGGAGATCAAAATGAAAAAACTCACTCTTTCTTTGGCGGCTATNGCCATCCTGGCTGGCGCTGCTCAGGCCAATGCGCAGGAAAATTTCGCAGTCACAATCGGTGGCGGCACACCAGGCGGCACGCTCGAAGGCCAGTACCGCCTCAATGACACATTCCAGGTGCGCGGCGGCGTCAACTACTTCAACTACGACGCTGACTTCAATGCCGACGACACAGACTATACCGGCGACCTTGAGTTTTCAGGTGGCGGGCTGTTCGTCGATGCTCATCCGTTCGACAACTCCTTTTTTGTCACAGGCGGCGCCTATATCGGCAAAAAAGCGGTCGATCTTGAAATCACCTCCGGCGAGAATCTCGTCATTGGTGGCGTAACCTATACACCCGCAGACTACGGTACAGTTGTGGGTGAGGCGGAATTNGAAGATATCGCGCCCTTCCTTGGTCTTGGCTTTGACACGACATTCACCGGAAACAGTTCCTGGGGATTCCAGCTCATCGCTGGTGCCGCTTATTTTGGATCAGCCGATATCGAACTCATGTCCGTTGGCGGCACGCTTTCCGACAATCCGATCATCGTTGACGAAGTCGAGCGCCAACGCGTCGAACTCGAAAACGAAGTCGAAGACTATAAGATTTATCCAATCCTTCAGGCGGGCCTGTCTTACCGCTTCTGATCTCATTCCGGGATCGCGGCGCAATTGCAATCAGCGCCGCGATCTGCTGAGACTGACGGCAGCCAGTTTTCCTGAAAGCCTGCCGACGTGACGCACGATCTCACAGCCTTTAAAACACAGCTGAACGCCCTTTCTGATTGGTGGGAAGGCGCAGGCGTGAGCATTGATCGTCGGAATCTGGATCGAATGCTCGCAGCAATCCAGAAAGAAGCGCAAGCGACGCAGCCCGAACCCGGTGCGCCTGCAGCAACCGCACAGGTCCCCGTGTCTTCTGATGCGCTCATTCAAGCCCATGGCCTGGCAGGCTCTGCGGACACCCTCGAAATGCTCAAGGATGCGCTCACGCGTTTCGACGGCTGCGCATTAAAGGACGGTGCTCAGCAGACTGTCTTCGCCGACGGCAATCCCGATGCAGATGTCATGGTGATTGGGGAAGGTCCAGGACGCGAGGAGGACCGCACAGGCATTCCTTTCGTGGGGCGCGCCGGACAGTTGCTGGACCGCATGTTGGCCAGTATTGGTGTGTCACGCGCTGAAAATGCCTACATCACCAATGTGAATTTCTGGAGACCGCCGGGAAACAGAAACCCAACNGATGAAGAGCTGGCGCTCTGTCGACCATTCGTTGATCGACACATCTCATTGGTGAAGCCCAAACTCATCATCACAGCAGGAGCAGTCCCAAGTCAGAGCCTGTTGGGTTTGAGTGATGGCATTCTGAAACTCCGCGGGAAGTCCTACCAGCTCTCAGTCCCCGGTTTGGACGCGCCCATACCCGTCTATCCAATCCTCCATCCGGCCTATCTCCTCCGCCGGCCTGCCGAGAAGTCGCGCGCATGGGAGGATTTGCTGAATATCCTCAAGGCGCTTGAAGAACTCGGTGCTGCGCCGTCTCAGCATCCGTGATCGACTGATCATTCGAACATCCAGATGCCAGCTCCGCTTTCNATCNTCATTCCAGCATTCAATGCAGGCTCAGAAATTGAAGCCTGCCTCAGCGCGCTTGCNCCCGGCGTGACCGCCAATCTTATCCGGGAAGTGCTTGTCGTAGATGGCGGCTCAAGCGACAGAACCATACTTTACGCACACGAGGCTGGCGCGCGGGTCATCTCCGGCTCAAAAGGACGNGGGCGTCAACTTCAAACAGGCGCCGCCAATGCGAAGGGGGACTGGCTGCTTTTTCTGCATGCCGACAGCTTCCTTGAGAAGAGCTGGGCGGACGCGGCCAGCGCCCATATCCGCGATCATATCTCGCAGGCCGGGTATTTCTCACTGGCCTACAGGAGCAATGCCAGGCAAGCTCGCTGGCTGGAGAGGCGTGGCAATCTTCGGTCGAACTGGCTGGCGCTTCCCTATGGCGATCAGGGCCTTCTCATCAAACGCGAGCTTTACGACGAGGTCGGTGGATATGAGGCACTCCCCCTGATGGAAGATGTCTCTCTTGTGAGACGGCTGGGAAAGGCTCGGCTGCGAAATCTCGGGTGCCGCGCCTTCACATCGGCCGACAAGTATGAACGCGATGGCTGGCGAAAGCGTGCCTATTCAAACGCGTTTCTGCTCACCCGCTATTTGCTCGGCGCATCTCCGGAAAAACTGGCAAAACAATACCGCTGAGGCCTGCGGGTCCGCGCAAGGGAGGCGCTCTGTGAATTCACTTTTCGTCGTTACCAAACCCAATCTGATGGGGATGGCGAAAACTCGTCTCGCCCGTGACATCGGTGTCGTCGAGGCGCGACGCATCAATGCCATGGCCATGTCATCCGTCATGAAAGCCGTTGTGGATCCACGGTGGCAGACAGCGCTCTACGTCACGCCAGAAAGCGCACTTTACCGGCGCGATCCAATCTGGCCCGACACGCTCACACGGATATCCCAGGGGTCTGGAGATCTGGGGGCAAGACTAAGCCGCGCCTATGCGCTTGCTCCGCTCGGCAAGGTCGTATTCATCGGCACGGATATGCCAGACCTGAGCCGAAAAGACCTGGCGAAAGCGTTTCGTTTTCTCAATCAGGCAGATTGTGTGGTTGGCCCGGCAGACGATGGCGGGTTCTGGCTGATTGGTTTGAACAAGCGTGTCGGATCTGCGCCACCATTTGCGGACGTCCGCTGGTCTTCAAGTGAGACGCTCAAGGATGTGCGCGCCAATCTCGGCTCGGCGAAGATTCAATATCTGGAAACTCGAATTGACATCGATGACGCCGCGTCGCTGAACGCCTGGCGCAGGAAATCTGATTAGCACTCGAGGTGTTCGAATTCCGCTCCGATCACCCCTCTGACCTTTGAAACCAATTCCTCAGGGCCAAAAGGTTTCGGCACAAATGCATCTGCCTGCTTACACCGCAACTCCGCCCGGGACTCTCCAGACATTGCAATGATGGCAACGTCTCGCCAGACATCACGAACCAGGCAGATCAGTTCAGTACCGGGCATACCCGGCATATTCACATCAGTGAGCACAGCGTCGACCCGGTCAAAACTCAGCTGCTGAATCGCATCCTGCCCGTTGGTGAAGGTCGAAACGCGGAACCCGTAGGACTGAAGCAACTCTTTGATTATTCGGCAGGTTGTGCGGCTATCATCAATCACAACCACATGCTTTCGGGGAGCGCCTGTTTTTGAGATGACGCGAATATCCTCCAGAACGGTCGTGACTTCGGCACGTGCGAACGGCTTCTTCAAAACGAGATGCGCACCGAGTTCACGTGCTTTTGCGAGAACCGCGTAGTCGTCAGTATCGTTCGCCGTCATCATGACCAGCGTTATGCCCCGCCAGCGCCGAAGCAGAGGTTCGATCAGCTCAAGTCCGTTCACCTCTCCGAAGTGCACATCAATCACCGCAGCATCTATTTTTAGGTCAAAAAGCTTCGGAGACGTTGAGAACTCTCGAGCCGACGTCACAACTTCGACGTCTGCACCTTCTTCTCTGAACATACGCGATATGATCGACGCTTGTGTCGAACTATCCTCGAGCACAAGGAGACTTGGCTTTTCTAGCGCCACGGAATTTCCCTCCAGATACGCGTTCTCCACTTCCCCGAACGCGAATTCAGGACACAATGTCAAATCTGGATTGCTTTTTCGTGAACAAGATCATTCAAACCATCGGTTGTGTTTTCCGTCTTCACTGATGCGTCTTGTCGAAGCCGCAGAAGCTCAATCCTCCACAACAAAACGGGCAGAACTCCAAAAAATGTTCTTGTTTTGTTCTTTTTGTTTTGTAGTTTCATTCCATGACTTCAATTCAAAAACTCCCCCGACATGGACGCATCGACACCTCACATCTTTCTGCGCTGTCGCCCGCAGAACACCGCAGGGGGCGTGGCGCTGTCTCCAACCCCGCCGGACGATTTGAGACCACGCAAAGTGCTGACTTTGACGACGGATGGGAAACAGATGCAGACCGGATCAGTGATGCCAGCCTGATCAGCTGGCATCGCGAAATGGCGCGCAGCATCATCACACGCAATCAGTCACCCGATATTTCTTTTGACCGGTCGATCAATCCCTATCGGGGCTGTGAACACGGCTGCATCTACTGTTTCGCGCGCCCGTCCCATGCCTATCTCGGTCATTCGGCTGGCGTAGATTTCGAAAGACAGCTTTATTTCAAAGAGAATGCTGTTGCGGTTCTGAAGAAAGAACTTTCCGCACGAAGTTATGAACCCCGGCCGATTGCACTCGGCGTCAACACCGATGCCTATCAACCTGAAGAACGCCGTTTGAAGCTGACCCGGGAAATCCTGAAAGTCCTCAGCGAACACAATCATCCCGTGACACTGATCACCAAGTCCGGGCTCATCCAACGAGATATCGACCTGCTGGCGCCAATGGCGGAAAAGCAACTCGCGCGCGTTGCGCTCTCCGTCACCACTCTCTCAAACGACTTATCACGCACGATGGAGCCTCGAGCCGCCTCTCCGAAACGCAGGCTAGAGACCATTCGCGCACTTTCAGACGCAGGTATTCCGGTCACCATCATGACCGCACCGATTATTCCAGGGCTTAACGATGCTGAACTTGAAAGCCTCCTTGAAGCTGGCCGGGACGCCGGCGCGCAGCATGCCGGTTATGTGCTGCTTCGTCTGCCTTACGACCTGAAAGACATATTCCAGGAATGGCTGGTCCGGCATTTCCCAGATCGCGCGACACGCGTGATCAACACCTTGCGGTCCATGCGCGGCGGACTGGATTATGACGCAAACTGGCAGACCCGTCAGCGCGGCGAAGGTCCGTTCGCCAAACTCATCTCAACTCGCTTCCACAAGGCCGTGAACCGGCTCGGCTATGATCAGTCACGACGGCCTTTTCGAGTGGACCTTTTCAGAAAGCCAGAGCCTGACAATCGCCAGCCGAGCTTCGACTTCTGAGCTAAAAATGATTCGCCAGCATTGATTGCCCAGTTCTGGTAAGACATTCTTCATCAAATCACGGCGGATTTGGTGAAGATTCAGACAAATTATGAGGCCGCTTCGGAATGGACGCTCTGGAAAACGTGATTATTGAGGGCGACTGCGTCGACATCATGAACCGCATGCCGGAAAAATCAGTTGATCTGATTTTTGCTGACCCGCCCTACAATCTTCAGCTTGGCGGAGACCTGACTCGTCCTGACAATTCTGAAGTCAATGGCGTGACAGACGACTGGGATCAGTTCGACAGCTTTGACAGCTATGACCTGTTCACACATGACTGGCTGGCAGCCTGCCGACGTGTGTTGAAGGATAGTGGTGCGATCTGGGTGATTGGCAGCTATCACAATATCTTCCGGGTTGGCGCCATTCTTCAGGATGCGGGCTTTTGGATCATGAATGACGTGATCTGGCGAAAGACCAATCCGATGCCGAACTTCAAGGGCACGCGCTTCCAGAACGCTCATGAAACCATGATCTGGGCGACCAAACATCCGAACCAGAAGCCCTACACCTTCAACTATGATGCCCTGAAGGCCTTCAATGACGACCTTCAGATGCGTTCGGACTGGACGATCCCGCTTTGCACCGGCCAGGAGCGCCTGAAAGGTGAGGACGGCAAAAAGGTTCATCCAACTCAGAAGCCCGAAGCTCTGCTTCACCGTGTTCTTCTGGCGACCAGTCAGGAAGGCGATCTTATTCTCGATCCATTCTCCGGTACGGGCACAACAGCCGCCGTGGCAAAAGCGCTTGGCCGCCGTTTCATCGGTATTGAACAGGATAGCGGATATGCGCGCCATGCCCGCGAGCGTCTTGATCGCGTGGAGCGCTATGGCGATGACGATCTGAAAACCGTGACAAGCAAGCGCGCAGAACCGCGTGTGCCTTTCGGCGCACTCATTGAAAGCGGTTATCTGCGCCCAGGCGACCGACTGTTCTCAGCCAGCCGGCGGCATGAAGCCCGCGTTCGTATTGACGGCAGTCTGACAAATGGTCGCGATGTCGGGTCAATTCACCGTCTTGGGGCGCAGGTTCAACGCGCAACAGCGTGTAATGGCTGGACTTTCTGGCATTATGAGTCACGTAACGGCCTCGAACCAATTGACATTCTGCGCAGAAAGTTCCGGAGTCAGATGGGACTCGGTTGATCATCCAGCTATTGATGCTTACCTTTATGCATAGCTGGAAGGGCAAAACCGATTCGGGTTGACACGGAGGGCCCATGACACGGCTTATAAACCTGTACGCACTGGATTACTGGTACGAATCTGATGCGGAAGATCCTGATAGTGCCTATACCCTCATCGGAGATGAAACTGGCGACTATGTCATAGCCGCGGATGGTACTCTGACCTTTGAGGAAATCTGGGAACTGGCTGAAACTCATAACGAGCAGGTCAAGGCCGAACTTCAGAACGGCTAATCCAGTTTCGGTGCTCAGTGTTGGTGTTTCAGATACAGCCTGACGGCTTTCTGGAACACACTGGGTAAACCCGTTTTATCCCACGCTTTGATCGGCACCCTTACGGGGTGCTCTGAAACGATAGACTCCACGACATTGACATGCAGCGTCAGGTGAAAGTGCGTGAATACGTGCTCCACAAAGCCTGTATTTTGACCAACAGACGATGGGCTATCAGCTTTGGCTGACGGATTCAGTGTGATCCACTCCGTCGTCGGCAAGCCGACCATCCCAGCAAGCAATCCGGTGTCAGGGCGGCGTTCCAGCGTCAGCTCGCCATTTTCAATATGGATGAAGGCTGTACCTTCTCGCCTTGGCTTTGCCGGGGCTTTCGATTTTACAGGAAATTTCGTGACATCGCCGAGTTCAAAGGCCTTACAGCCCCCGTGCAACGGGCAGGCGTCACAGGACGGCGAGCGCGGCGTACACACCGTAGCCCCAAGATCCATCATGGCCTGTGCAAAGTCACCGGGACGATGCAGCGGCACAATCCCCTCAACGGCCTGCCGCAATCGTGGCTTGATCTCGCGTAATGGCTGCTCGATGGCCAGATAGCGCGACATGACGCGCTCAACATTCCCGTCGACGGCCGCAGCCTGCTCATCAAAGGCGATCGCCGCAATCGCGCCCGACGTATACGGCCCGATACCGGGAAGCCTGATCAGCTCGGCCGCCGTCTCCGGAAACCCGCCTTTGTCCGCAACGATCTGCGCACAGGCGTAAAGGTTGCGAACGCGGGAATAATAACCAAGCCCCGCCCAGGCCGCCATAATCTCGTCGCGTTCAGCGGCAGCCAGCGCGAATACATCGGGCCAGCGCCGCGTGAATTCGAGAAAATACCGCGTCGCATGTGGAATGGTCGTCTGCTGGAGCATGATCTCAGACAGCCACACAAAGTATGGATCTGGCCTGACACCCTTTTCGCGCGCCTCTGGGCCGACGCGCCAGGGCAGATCACGCGCATTCTGATCATACCAGCTCAGAACCTGCGTAGCGAAATCGCGGTTTATCGTGTAATTCTCGGTCATTCAGGGAAGTCTGTGCCTGGCAATCTTGAGCCTGATCCCCTGCCATGAGAGAGTCAGTCATGTCCAGCTTGCCGACCAGTGATCCAGAGAGTGACCGCCACGCCGCCGACGAAGCGCGCGCGCTTGATCAGCTCTCGCGGCATCGCGCAAAGCCGGTGCGGCCGCCAGGACGAAAACTCGGTGTCTCAATCGGAAAACTCCTCGGAAAAGCCTCAAAGAATGAAGGTCCCGGCCTTTCGCTTATCCAGCAGCGCTGGCCGGAGCTCGTCGGCGAACGACTGGCAAAACTCTCCCGCCCGGTGAGACTGACAGGCAAAGGCCCAATGCGTGTCCTGACCCTCGAAATCAATCCGTCTGCCTCGACTGTTTTTCAGCACCAGTCGGAATTTCTCAGACAGCATATCGGCCAGGCTATCGGGGGCACGCTGAAAGACATTAAGCTCATTCAGAAAAACCCCGGCACTTCCAGCCAGACCTCAGCGCGACGCATTCGCCCCCTGACAGCGCTCGAACGGGAGGCGCTTCAAGACGGCGTGAGCAACATTAAAAATCCGAAATTGGCTGCCGCTCTGTTGGCGTTCGGGGAAGCCATATATACAGATGATCGCTGAGTCCGCAGAAAAACGGGTATTCTGACAGACATGAAACGGAAGACATTTATGAAAACTTCGCATCTGGTTCTTTCCGCACTGGCCGCTTTTGCGGTGGCCGCCTGCGGCTCTGATAGCAACGCAGCCAACCCTACCGCGGCAGAAGGTGACGTTGCCGT
>PABS01000103.1 GCA_002699325.1 Ponticaulis sp.
TGATCTGATTTCATGAAGTTAGAGCGCCCGCCACCCATAGCGATTTCAAATCCGTCGCCCGCTGCCCAGTCGATCATTTGCGCGGCGATGTCTTTACAACCAGCGTCAGCCTGTGCGCCGAGATGGCCATCGTTTTCCCAGTTGCGGGACGCCGAATGGGCATAGGTTGCCCCCGGTGTGGCGTGGGTGATGCGGGCCGTTGAGACAATTCCGGTGGCCAGACCTTCATTCTCGGCAATGTCGAAAACGCTCTCGACTTCGTGTCCAAGCGATCCAGCGCAGTTGTTTGGGCGAGCATCCTTGGTGAAGCCCAGCGTTGCAACATTGGTCTTCACGCCGGACATGATAGCCACAGCAGTTGAAGCACTGTCTGAGACCTGTCCGTCGTGAGCATAGGTCTTTGAAAGCGCTGCATTTGGAAATGTTTCCATGGTGAGCTGATAGCTCTCGCCATCAAGGCCCTGCTTCTGGCCCGCATAAATCCGGCCGGCGGTGATCGTCGAGATGCCCATACCGTCGCCGATGAAGATAATCACGTTCTTGGCTGACTTAGCTGATCGCATCTCGGCGCGCGCCGCGACGCGCTCGCGGGCCGTCATATAGTACGGGTCGGCGGCCTGTTTCGGCGTATGTACCGCCCGGCCATAGTCTGCGTTCTGCATCATTGCGGCAGGGCCGGTGGACGTAGCGCAGCCCGCCAGAACGGTGCTGGCAAGCAGGCCGGAAAAGAAATGAGCGATTTTCATGGAATCATCCCGAGGCTGGTGTGTGAGCTGTGGCTCATCAAGCATGTCATCATGACAGTTTTGTAGTCGCCCTTTATCGGGCTTGGAAGTCTCCGAACGCCAAAGCCGACAGTGGATCAGCTTTCCACTCGTCCTGCCAGAATGTCTTCAGGCCTTGCGCCCGCTGCGCGAAGGTCACGGATGGATGTGGAATTACGCGTCTTGGCGAGCTTTTTTTCTGCGTTATCCAGCACAAGCGAATGGTGATGATAGATAGGCGTATGCCATCCCATCAGGGTCTGTAAGAGAACGTGAATGTGGGTGGCATGATAAAGATCGGCCCCGCGCACCACATGCGTGATGCTCTGTAACGCGTCGTCATGGCAGACAGCGAGATGATAGCTTGTTGGCGCATCTTTGCGCGCCAGAACAACATCGCCGAGCCATTCGGGATGCGCCTGCGTAACTCCATTCTCAATCGCCTCGTCGGCGCCGTCCTCTTTGAACTCCAGCGCCTCAAAGCCGTGACCCAGATAGTCACGACAGGCGGCAAGCGAAAGACGCCAGGCGAACGGCTCACCGGCGGCAATCCGCTCTGCCTCCTCATCCGCCGACAGGATCGGTTCTGGCCTGAAGAAAGGCCGTTCACCGGCCGGGGAAACAGCGACATCGGCTGCATCAAGGCGTCGGGCGATCTCCTTACGCGTCAAGAAGCATCGATAGGTCAGGCCCAGATCTGTCAGTTTTTTTAGCGCTGCGGCATAGTCATCAAAATGCTCTGACTGCCGGCGCGCAGGCTCTGGCCAATCAAAACCCAGCCAGTGCAGGTCCTCGTAAATCGCCTGCTCGAATTCGGGTCGACAGCGCGTCTGATCAATGTCTTCGATCCGGAAAAGGCAGGTGCCACCGGCCTCTTCTGCAGCGCCAAAGGCCTGGGCGGCAGCAAAGGCATGGCCCGCATGGAGATAGCCCGTTGGGCTGGGTGCAAAGCGTGTCCGATAGTCAGATGCGGACATGTGGTCTATTGCACTCCGTCTGCAAACCAGGTTCAGGCCAATACGCGACCAAAGGTCTGACGCCTTCGAAAGGAAGAGGCAAGTCTGCTATGTCGGCTCTGTCAGCAACCCAGATGCACGCCGCCTGCGAAGCGTTATGTGCGAACGATGCAGATCTGGCAAAAGCCTATGGCGTGACCGGCCTGCCCATCTGGCGACATGCAGAGCCAGTCTATGCGACGCTCGCGCGGACCATCGTTTACCAGCAGATCTCGACGAAAGCCGCGGCCAGCATTTGGGCACGGCTCCTCGACTGGAGTGATGGCCGCCTGAACGCCTCCAACGTTCTATCCGCGAGTGAAGAAGAGCTTCGCGCTTGCGGTCTGTCTGGTCCCAAAATCCGCCATCTGACCTCCATCGCCGAGGCGGTTCAATCCGGCGCGCTTCCGCTGTCCGAGCTACACACCCATTCCGACGCTGAAGCCCGGCGAAGGCTGGTGGCGGTGCGCGGCATCGGCCCCTGGACGGCTGATATTTTCCTGATGGGCGCCCTCGGCCGGATGGATGCATTTCCGGAAGCCGATCTGGGTCTGATGGAAGCCCTGCGGATTCTGCAGGGGGCTGAGGTGAGGCTGTCTCCGCGCGACTTTCGCACCCATGCCGAACGCTGGCGTCCCTATCGTGGCATGGCCGCTCATCTTCTCTGGGGATACCTCAATCACCTCAGAGACCGGCGCGCGTGACTGCCGTCTCCCGCTGCAAACTGAAAAAATTTCAAGACTTTTATCAGTTGTCACATTGGTGTCGCAGGGAATCACTTAAACATGAAACTGGAAATGACATGGGAGTCAGGATACTTCTGTCATGACTGGTTGATTCGAGGATGAGTATGGCAGCTTCCATATCCACATCCCTTCCAAATGGATGGCCTGCGCTGGTGCTGAACGCGGACTACCGGCCTTTAAGCTATTATCCCCTTTCAATCTGGCCCTGGCAGGACGTCGTCAAAGCCGTTTTTCTGGAACGCGTCGACGTTGTGGCTGAGTATGATCATGTGGTCAGATCGCCCTCTTTCGAGATGCGACTGCCAAGCGTGATCTGCCTTCGCGAATTCATTCGCCAGGACCGGTCGCCCGCCTTCACGCGGTTTAACGTGTTCCTCAGGGATGCATTCGAGTGCGTGTATTGCGGCTCGCCCTATGATCTGACTTTCGATCATCTCATTCCGCGGTCACGCGGCGGCAAAACGAGCTGGGACAATATCGTCACGGCCTGTAGTCCCTGCAATTTACGCAAGGGCGGACGGATGCCAGACGATATCGACATGCATCCAAACCGGAAGCCAGCCCAGCCCAGCAATCACCAGCTGCAGCAGATGGGACGCCGGTTTCCGCCAAACCATCTGCACGAAACCTGGATGGACTATTTATACTGGGATGTTGAACTGGAAGCCTGATCGGCTTCTTTTTTTTTGCGTTCTGACCGCTCACAGCCCGTATTCAGATCCACGGATTATACTTATACGCCGGTCGCTTGGCTGGTTCTGGTTCGGCCTCATCTGGCTTTGAAAACCTCTCTTCAGCCGTCTCACGCTCTGGCTCTGGTTCAGACATTGACCGGAAGAAATCCGATGGCGTGACAACCATCGCGTCAATCACACCGCTGGCGCGCCAATGCGGCGAAACATGGATGACTGGTTTGACGTCCGTAACAGATACCGCGGCTTTCGGCTGAGGCGAGCTCAGCTCCTCGTCTGCTTCTGTCTCGGGCTCATAAGATACCGTGTGATCGCCCAGAAATTCATCATCGTCCGGACCTTCAGAGTCAGACGGGGAGTAGCCCCCTTCAGATCCGTTATAGGTTTTCTGATAGTCAGCGGCCGTATCCTCAGGCGGGCTGGAGGCATGCTCCGGTACGTTCCATCCATCAGGCTCTGGCGGCGCAATGGCTGCCCTGGCGTTCACACGCTCGGCCAACTGCCTGACTTTGAACGCCATTTCAGAGTGGTCGGGATATGAGGTCTGCGGCCGGTTGGGAGCCACAACCATCTCCTCGTCTTCATCATCATCATCTTCATCATCTTCGTCAAAATCGCGAAGGTTGCCCGGGTCGTCATCTGCAATGTCGTCATTGGCGCTTTGCGGCGTTTCATTGCCTTGGTCGAGCACAGAGACGAGCCGATCAATCACCGCGACAGCACCGGTAATTTCACGACGGGCGTCCGAGACCAGCTGGTCCACTTTGACGGCATAGCTCGTGCCAGACTCATCGCGCGTGTTCGACAACAGCCCATCGCTGACAGTTTCCAGCACGCGGCCAGCGGCATCAAGGATCACAACACGGCTGGGCGATTGGCCGATCGTCACGCGGTAGCCTTCGGTGTCATATGTGCAGGTGTTATCGCCCCCGTCGCTCCAGGAGATCTTGGATGAACGGGTCATCTCGATCAGCTTGTCGATCAGTTTTTTCGTGGACGGATGCAGCACGGACGAACTCCCAACCATTGCCAGCAGGCGCATTTTAAGCACCTAACCAATAATGCTGAAAGAGTCTCGCCCTCTTTGACGCGTCAGCCCTGGACTGGCCGCACTGACTGCCGGGTGTTCAAATTCTGTCAAACATGTCCCCAGGGAAGACACGCACGGAATTCAGGTATCAAAACTGAAAAGGCCGATCTCACGACCGGCCCTTGGGATGAGTAGTGCACCTGCCAATCAGCAAATAGCCTAGCCAAGTTCTGCCTTTACCGCAGCGACAAGCTCGTCGCTCTGAGGCTCAACGCGGCTGTTAAATGCCTTGACCGGCACGCCCTCGCGATTGAGCAGGATCTTATGGAAGTTCCACTTCGGAACCGCATCCTCGCCCAGATGCTTTTGAGCGTAATCATAGAACGGGTGCGCCTCAGTGCCGACGACATGCGTTTTTTCGGTCAGCGGGAAATTCACGCCATAGTTCAGCTTGCAGAAGTTTTTGACCTCGGCATTGTCGTCAAACTCCTGGTCCGCGAAATCTCCAGAAGGGACACCAACAACAACGAGCCCCTGATCCTGATATTCAGACCACAGCGCCTGCAGCCCTTCATATTGAGGAGTGAAGCCGCATTTGGACGCCGTGTTGACGACCAGAACGACATTGCCAGCATAGGCGTCGAGCGACATAGGCTCGCCATCAATGCTGACAAACCGTGTAGCTGCTGTGTCCACCATCTCTGTGGCCTCTGCCGTCTTTGCTGGCTCGGCCATTGCGGCGGTGCCTGCCATTGTCAGGCCAGCCATACCCATAGCCGCCATCACGGCTCCGTATCGGAAATTCTTGCGTGTCATGAATGTCTCCTCACCTCTTCGCGGTCCCTGCACTCTCCTGAATTCATTATGAGGCAAGACACGCCTGGCGCGAATAGCTGTCGCGCCGGATAACCTCAATGTGAAGCAATCGCGCAGCGAAGCAAGGGGTGTGTACGCCCCACCTGGCCGGCCCCAGCTGAATTATCTCACCCTCAAAGGATAGCCATGAGGCCACATATTGTTTAAGGGGCACATCCTGACAGAGCATAACCTCCGGATCTGATCACATGTCCCGTCAATCTCCTCTCATCACCGTTATGGTGAAAGCTGCGCGTGCTGCCGGTCGGGGTCTTGCCCGCGATTTCGGCGAAGTCGAAAACCTTCAGGTCTCCAAGAAGGGACCCGGCGACTTTGTCACCGCCGCTGACCACCGCGCCGAAGAGGTCATCTATAACGAACTTTCGCGCTCACGTCCGGGCTATGGCTTTGTGATGGAAGAGCGCGGCATTGTCGAAGGCACCGACAAAACCAACCGTTTCATCGTTGATCCTCTGGATGGCACGCTGAACTTCATGCATGGCATTCCGCATTTTGCCGTCTCCATCGGTCATGAGCGCGAAGGCGTTCTGCACGCTGGGGTGATCTACGACGTCATTCGCGGCGACATTTATTGGGCGGAAAAAGGTCGTGGTGCATGGCTTGAGAACTGGCGCCTGAAAGTGGCCAGCCGCATCAAGCTTTCGGATGCGGTGCTTGCTACCGGCACGCCGTTCATCGGTCACTCGGCTGAGCGCCACCAGCTGTTCTGGCAAGAACTGGCACACCTGACGCAGGAAACAACCGGCATTCGCCGTTTCGGGTCTGCAGCACTGGATCTGGTCTATGTTGCCGCCGGCAAGTTCGACGGTTTCTGGGAGCGAAATCTCAAGCCCTGGGATATTGCGGCGGGCATTGTGATGGTGCGCGAAGCGGGCGGTGTGGTCGAAGAGATTGATGGTGGCGATGTTATGAAGACCGGCAATATTCTCGCCGCAAACGCCAGCCTGGCACCCAAGGTGAAATCCAGACTCGTTCAGGCCCGAAAAAAGGCAGACGAATAGGGATAGGTCAGACACCCGCTCCGGGTGTCACGCATGTGTTAGCCTGGGCTGTGCGGCGTTAAAGCGTCTATTGATCCGGCCAAGGGTTTGCCCAGAGTTCAGAACGGCCATCAGTTCTTTCTGATCAAGGCTGGCAAGATAATTCTCAAGTGTTTCAGCCCGAGGGATCTTTGCNTCCGCCGTTGCGAGCGGNACGTGCACCTGACTCCCCACCAGNGGCCAGTATCCATCGACAAGGTCACGGTGCGTGCGGCGCGCGGCATTATCGACAATCACCTGAGATGGCGCCGAGACTTTAAGGTCTGAATAGTGCGCCCGCGCAGCCTGTGCGCTGGTAAAGCAGGCTGGCGGCTCATGATCTTCAGTGATGGCGAGCAGCTTGGTGAGAAGCCCATTGGGCGCTGAGTCTTTTCCGAGCCAGTAAGACAAAGGAATTGCCAGGACCATGCCAAGCGTTGCCGGCGCAAGCCAGGCCGCGAAGATCGGAGAGATCACCCATGCAGTGATGGTCAGCACCAGGCCGAGCAGCGTTGTGAGCGCATGGCGACGCGCGACATCCCGAAACCGATAGCCATCGCTTCCACGTTGCTGCGGTGACCAGCCGCTATCCTGTCCGGTAATGATCGACAGAAAGGAGGAGGTTTGCGCGGCCATCAGTATGGGCGCGACCAGGGCAGAAAACAGCGTCTCGACCAGAGAGCCCACAATCACGGAAACAGGTCTGCGCCGTTTTCGCCGACGCGGACGCAGTACGGCCACCATCACGCCGAACAGTTTTGGCAGAAGGAGAATGGCCATGGTAACGCCGAACACGCTCAAAGCCAGCGCGGGGTCAATCACAGGCCATTGCGGGGTCAGTGACGGGTCAGAAGAGAAATATTCCGGTCTGAGGAAACGGTTTTGCAGAGACAGCGCCATACCGACCAGAATCAGGACCAGCCAGAGCGGTGAGGCCAGATAGGAAAAAATCCCGATCATGAAATGAAGTCTGTTTGTGCCGGTGATGCCGCGCGCACGGGCGAGAACGCCAGTGTGTTGCAGATTGCCCTGACACCAGCGCCGGTCGCGAACCGTGAGGTCGATGATTGTCTGCGGCCCTTCCTCATATGACCCGGGCAATTCAGCAGCGATCTGAACTTTCCAGCCGGCGCGACGAAGCAATGCGGCTTCGACAAAATCGTGGCTCATTATGTGGCCACCAAACGGTGCACGTCCGGGCATGACGGGCAGCCCTGCGGCCTCGGCAAAGGCCTTCGTCCGAATAATCGCGTTATGTCCCCAGTAATTGCCCTCATTCTGAGACCACCAGGCAATGCCACGCCCAAGAACCGGGCCATATATCGCCGCTGCGAACTGCTGGGCACGCGCGAACAGACTCGTGCCGCCGATCAGTTTTGGCACTGTCTGAATAAGGCCGACACCTGGGTTTTCTTCCATACGGCGCGCCAGCTCGACCAGGGTTTCGGCGGCCATATAGCTATCCGCGTCATAGATCAGCACATGGTCATACCGCCCACCCCATCGGGAGACGAAGTCGTGAACATTGCCGGACTTGCGGGCGATGTTGATTGTGCGGCGGCGGTAATAGACCGGGCAGTCATCGCTGACATGCTTTTGCATTTCGAGAAAACCGGCTTCTTCCTGAAGTGCGATCGCNGGTGATACCGTGTCGCTGAGAATGAAGCATTCGAACTTTCCCGGAGCGGCTTCTGCGAGCGCTCTGGCCGTCGTTTCAACCGTCGCGAACACATCGCGGACGGATTCATTGTAGATGGGAAACAGGATGGCCGTACGAGAATTGAGATCAGAGCCATCCGCCTGAAGCACGGCCCGCCGCCCCGTGAGTGCCACGATCAGCCCTGCGACCGCACTGATAAAGGCAAAGCCAATCCAGGCGATGTTGATGGTGAAGAGCGCCAGAAGCGCCCACTCAAGCGAGGTCATGCCCATCACATTGAGCACTCGGAACATGAGCCAGCCAAGCCATGCCGTCAGCGCCAGCGCGCCAACCACCAGAACAATCTTTCGCCAGTAACGTGACCGGGTCGCCCCCAGAGGCAACCGCCGTTTCCACGATAGCGGCTGCTCGGGCATTTCAAGAGGCGACTCTACTGGGCGCGCCTGCGCCATGGTCAGCTCGCGCTCCAGCGATAAAGCCAGGTTTCTGACGCTGGTTGTTCGCCGCGCAGGAGGACAGCGCGTAGCTCCGTCTCGCTGACGCCGCTCTGGTCGAGCTCGAATGTCAGACGAAGGCGCCCATGATCGAGGTCAAACTTCAGAGACCGGACCTGCACGGCACCTGACGATGAAGTAACTTCGGCCTCAACATTCTCGGCCGTTTCAACGTCGTCGATATCGAAGTCCACAATAAAGAGACGTTTGCCATTTGCCTCTGACAGACCCGTGCGAGTAGAATGAACTTCAGCAAGCGGCGCACGCGCTGGCGTCTCCATACCCCAGTCGAGCTGGTAAGAGAATTCCAGCGCTTCGCCCTTCTTGAGCGGTTCAGCGAGCTGCCAATAGCTGATGATATTGTCGTGATACTCATTCGGCGTCGGAATTTCGACAAGCACCATACGGCCCTCGCGCCAGCCCTCGCCCGGGGTAACCCAGACGCTTGGGCGGGTCTCATAAGAAGCTTCGAGATCTTCGTAGTTGTCAAAACCACGCGTGCGCTGAACCAGACCAAAACCTTGCGGCTTTTGGGTTGCGAAAGTCGAAATCTGAAGGGTTTTCGGATTGGAGAGCGGGCGCCAGATCCATTCACCATTTGCGAGCACGGCTGAGAGGCCTTCTGAATCGTGGACGCGGGGGCGGAAGTCTGTGGCCGATTGGTCAGGGTCATGCGGCGCAAACTCAAACATACTCGTCAGGGGCGCCAGACCGACCTGGCTTGTTTCCTTGCGGGCATAGAGTACCGCTTTTACATCCATACGCGTCTGAACGCCCGGCTGAACGCGAAACTGATAGGCGCCCGTAACGCTCGGTCCATCGAGCAGAGCGTGAAACACAAAGCTCTCATCGCCCATATTCGGTTGCTGCAGCCAGAATTCACGAAACTCCGGAAACTCTTCGCCATCAGGGGACGCCGTACGGATCGAAACCCCCCGCGCCGATGCGCCATAGTGATTATCGGTGCCGAGCGCACGGAAGAAGCTCGCCCCTTTCACGCTCAGCACTTCGTCGTATTTGCCGGCCTTGTTGAAGGGCGCAAGAAGGCGAAACCCGGCAAAGCCGAGCGCCGCTTTTTCTTCTCCGGTGAGCTCCAGCGGTTCAAAATCAAACTGACCCGGATCGTAAGGCACAGGACGTGCGCCCTCCTCACCGACCACATTCAGCTTGATCGGCGTATGAAACAGCGAGCCGCGTGTATCCATCATGACGCGATAAGGCTGCTGAACATCCTTGAACAGCGCAGCCTCTGGCAGGAAGTCGATCATACGATAATCGTCGTAAGACAGTTTCTTGATAAAATTCGCCGGCGCTGGTGTCGGTTTATACGCGTCTTCTGCAAGCGTCCGCGCCTGGTCCTGCACATAGGAGAACAGCTCCATCTGCTCCTCACCACCGTCGGGCAATGCGCGGCGCACAAGCATTGGCGCGCTGTCCATCTCAGCAGAAGCCAGCTTGAAGAGTTCACGTGCAGGCGGCTCTGGGTCTTCGCCAACGGTCTGAATAAAGGTCGGCTGGCGCTGCGTGTGAACTGAATTGGCGAAGCCTGACCGGGCCTCAGAGGCACCGGGCGTTGGCTCAACACGCGCAACATCGGTTGTCGGCGCACGTTGCGCAGAATCACACGAAGCCAACAGGCCTGAGGCCGCAAACGCAACTGCACAAAAGAGGGAATGCTTCATAGACTGATCCTGACCCTTGGGTCGTGATTTATTATCGTTTTATCTGAAGCCCTATGACTTTTTTCGCTCTGGAAACGTTAGAGGAAGTATTCAGTTCCCTGAGCGTGTTTATTATTCTAGTCGTCGCGCATATTCGCTTCACATTGCAGCAGAATTGCGACAGCTGTACCGCCGATTACCAAATTTTCGACAGAATTCACAATCCCTGCCTCCTAATACGCCGCTAGCTGTCTGATCGATATCCAGACACTAGATATAGTGTCCGCCTGAGAATCGAATTTTCCGATTATCGACTAAATTTTCTATCCGGCCGGTCGTGATTCAAAAATTTTGTGCCTCAAATCTGAGCGCGGGTGGAGCAGGCTGCAAAAACCTGGAATTTACCTGTGGAATTTGCATGCCAGATGAGGTGACGAGCCGAACGGCCTGTCATTGCGGGCGTTTCCAAAAATCAGGCCTGTGAACAAGTGTGTCTGCTCTATGAGTTTCAGCCCGGTTCTTAACAGGCATTAACTTTTTTTACACCAAAAACGGCCGACTGCGACGTTCAGCATGTTGACCAAGGATTAACCTTAGACCCACTATATCTAGCGTTGGGTGGAGCAAGATACGCCAGATATGGCAANATCGGGCAAAACACCCATATATGGTTAGGCTTCATTCAGCAGGGAATTCCCATGTCCGCTATGTCGACTGCAGAACAGATCAGAGAGTCAGAAAACGCGAAAGTCCGTCGCGGTAAGCCAAAGCGTCAGGCTGATCTGCGTGTGGTGGAAGGTATTCACGTTGATCATTCGCGCGATGCCTTGCTGACAGAATTCGGCAAGAAAACGCTGGAAGACCGTTATTTGCTTCCGGGCGAGACCTTCCAGGGCATGTTTGCGCGTGTTGCGACGGCTTATGCTGACGACCCTGATCACGCTCAACGAATCTACGACTATATTTCCCGTCTCTGGTTCATGCCGGCGACCCCTGTTCTGTCGAATGGTGGCGCAGAGCGTGGCNTGCCAATCTCCTGCTTCCTCAANACCGTTGATGATTCGCTTGATGGCATCGTTGAGACCTGGAACGAGAATGTCTGGCTCGCTTCTAATGGCGGCGGTATTGGCACTTATTGGGGTTCAGTCCGCTCTATCGGCGAGAAAGTCGGTCAGAATGGGCAAACTTCAGGCATCATCCCATTTATCCGCGTGATGGATTCACTCACGCTGGCNATCAGCCAGGGCTCNCTGCGTCGCGGCTCTGCGGCTTGCTATCTCGACATCCACCACCCGGAAATCGAAGAATTTCTTGAGATCCGCAAGGCTTCAGGCGACTTCAACCGGAAAGCGCTGAACCTCCACCATGGTCTCAATATTACCGACGCTTTCATGGAAGCGGTTCGCAATGATGAGGAATTTGAGCTTCTCAGCCCGAAATCCGGTGAGGTCATCAAGACACTCAATGCGCGGAAGCTGTGGCAGAAAATCCTTGAGCTNCGTATCCAGACGGGCGAGCCATACCTTCTGTTCACGGATACCGTGAACAACGCGATGCCAGCGCACCAGCGCAAGCTCGGCCTGTCTGTGAAACAGTCAAATCTGTGCTCTGAAATCGTTCTGCCAACCGGCACAGACCACCTTGGCAATGAGCGGACAGCTGTCTGCTGCCTGTCATCTCTGAACGCTGAGAAGTTCCTCGAGTGGAAGAGTGATCCTCAATTCCTCGAAGACGTTTTCCGTTTCCTCGACAACGTTCTGGAAGACTTCATTAACCGCGCACCAGACGAGATGGCACGAGCGGTTTACGCCGCCAAGCGTGAGCGCTCTGTCGGCCTCGGCCTGATGGGCTTCCACTCCTTCCTGCAATCACAGGGCGCCCCACTGGAAAGCGCTGCGGCAAAAGCGTGGAACACGGCGATGTTCCGCCATATCCGCAAAGGTGCTGATGCAGCCAGCGTCAAACTGGCGAAAGAGCGTGGCGCCTGCCCGGATGCCGAAGAGAATGGCGTCATGGCACGCTTCTCTCACAAGCTCGCAATTGCGCCGACCGCCTCCATCTCTATCATCTGTGGCGGCACGTCTGCAGGCATTGAGCCGATCCCGGCCAACGTCTACACGCACAAGACTCTGTCGGGATCTTTCACGGTGAAGAATCCTAATCTTGAGCGCCTGCTGGAAGAAAAAGGCATGAACACGCCTGAAGTCTGGGCAAGCATGCTGGAACATGAAGGCTCCGTTCAGCACCTTGATTGCCTGACCGACGACGAAAAAGCGATCTACAAGACAGCTTTCGAACTCGATCAGCGCTGGATCATTGAACTGGCTGCAGACCGGACACCATTCATCTGTCAGGCGCAGTCTCTGAACGTCTTCTTNCCGGGCGACATCAACAAGTGGGACCTGCACATGCTGCACTGGACCGCATGGGAAAAAGGTCTGAAGTCACTTTACTATTGCCGCTCGAAATCCGTGCAACGTGCCAGCTTTGCAGGCTCTGAAGGCAAGAAAGAAGGCGCACTCAAGGTTGAAGCCCCAACCGATTACGAAGAATGCCTCGCCTGCCAATAATCAAATAAAACAGTCGATTATGNATAAAGGGCGGACACTGTTCCGCCCTTTTTCTTTGACCTCTACTTCTCCGCAAGCCCTTTGAATAAGTAGAACTCGCTTTACTCAACGTAAAATGATAGGTTAACAACGAATTCATTAAGGCGTTCAGACGAAGGTATGGCCGTGATGGGGCACGGAATGCGCTTGGGAGTGGGACTTTTCTCCGCGGCGACTCTGGGACTGAGTTGCACCGCATGCCTGAGCTCATCTTCGTTCTACACTGGAAAATGGTCCAGTTTACCTCCACCCGGATATAGCTACACCACAGAAGCCGAGCCCGACATCGTAAGGCTCTCCCGAACGCCACCNCCGCAAAACGAGTTTCGTCAGTCAGATCGTGACGGAAGACTCCCAGTTCAGTTTCAATCCCAAAGTCAGGGCGCACCAACCGTTCGAAGCGCATCGCGCAGCCCAGTGGGTCAGGCCAATGGAATCGACATTGCCACAGCAGGTTTCGCAAGATCTGTCAGTGACCGCAGCATTACCACAAACTATCCCCGCCTGACGCCAATTGGGAATCAGACCTACCAGGCCGAGACTGTCGATGCGAACTATGAAATTCTCGCTGACAGCCGATCAACGGGTCTTGGCGTCGATGTCTCTGTCAGGCCGCATGTTTCCATCGACCGGAGCGAGAACTTTCGCTCGACACGCGCAGGTGCAGAAGTCAGGATCGGCCAGGATCTGGACCGCCGCGGCAAACCCACGAAGAATTCGAAAGTCTATCTCTTCGCCGGGGCGGANGGCGAAGCGCTTGTCTGGGATGTCCGCCGTATCGGATCNGCTGGCCTGACCAATGGCCTCGTCACCCTTCAGGATCGTGTCACAGTGGGCGACGTTCAGGCTGGTGTGGCCTGGGAAAGCCCTGCCGGGCAAATGTCTATAAGCTATATTGAGCGGGAATATGAGTACCGGAATGGCGCGATTTCCCGATCTGGCGAGGAAGACTTCGTCGCTCTGACGCTCACCTGGCGGCGATAGATTTCCAGACCGGCTTCGGCCATACTTCTCTCAAAACACAATAAGGGAGNNCGGCATGGCGACCGGCACAAACAAANTGAAAACTCTACTTTCAAGCGTCTGCCTCGCGGCAACGGTCGGGATGGCCTCTCCGATGGGTATGGCAGAGACCAACACCGAAGCTGCGGCGGAGGGGCTGCAGCGCGTGATGTTCGTTGGCAATAACTGGGACGGCACCATCACCGTTATCGATCCGAACAACAATTATTTTCAGGTCGGGCGTATGAACGCCATACCCGACGAAGCCGAGCGCATGGCGGAGATCAATGCCGACCCGATGCGCAAGCGGGCCTTTGCTGCCATCGCTGCGGGCCCCGGCGAAGGCAATAATCAGTATGTCGATGACATGTACTCTAACCTTGATGGTACTGCGCTGATCATCTCGCGCCCAAGCTTTGCTGACGTCATCTCGCTCGACCTTGAGAGCGGTGAGATTAACTGGCGCTTCCCTGTCTCCGGCTTCCGGTCGGACCATATGGCGATCTCGCCGGATGGAACTGAAGTGGCGGTCTCGGCAACATCGACCCGAACCGTCCATCTGATCGATATTCAGAGCGGCGAGGAAGTTGCGTCCTTCAACACCGGCGATACACCCCATGAAAACCATTACTTCAAGGACGGTCGCTATATCCTCAATGCAGCGATTGGCAGCGTCTCGTCTTCGAATGACGCTCCTGAGGAGGACCATCTGAAGGGCGACCGCAAGCTCACCATCTATGACCGCGCGACAGACGAGGTCGCGCGGACCATCGATGTGCGTCAGCATCTCGACGACTTCGGACGCTCAGACTTGTCAGACTCGATCCGGCCCTATGCCATGCATCCTGATGAGACGACCTTGTTTTTCCAGGTCTCGTTCTTCAACGGCGTGATCGAATACGACTTTCTCTCCGACCGGATCATTCGCATCATCCAGCTGCCAGATGGCGCAGCCCCGGAAGACCGCACGGACTTCGTCAATGATTCCCGCCACCATGGGCTGTCCATCAGCAGAGATGGCTCCAAGCTCTGCGTTGCGGGTACAATGGATGACTATGTCACGATCATCGACGTCGAGACGGGCGAATTCACAGAGACGCTTTATGCCGGAAAGCCCTACTGGGCGACGGTCTCTCCGGATGGAGAATCCTGCGTGATTTCGGAAAGCGAAACCGACAGTGTCGCCGTGATCGACTTCGAAACCGGTGAGCTCCTCAACCGCGTGGATGTGGGCAATCACCCGCAGCGCGTTCGCAACGGCTTTGTGCCGACAGGCTGGACGAGCCCGAACCCTGAACTCAGTAACTAAGCGCGCTTCATCTCATCGGATGCCGGGTCTTTTCTCGGCATCCGAGTGCGATCCGTCAGCCAGGCCAGTAGCGCGAGAAGGCTGTAGGCAAACAGCGCCATGATTGAGAACATGACCGGAGACGGCGGCGCCTCGACAGGTATGTGATTATAGGCCTGCAGCGCCACCATGAAGGCAAACAGAGCCCAGGGCGCCCATCGCCCGACAGGCGATTTCGGCTGGGTGCACATTACATAAATCACGACACCGCCGAGAAGCAGCCCGCCCTCGATAAGCTGGCTCCAGAGAAGTGATTCCCACAGCCCAAACCCAACNTTGGGCCCGCCCGGATAGAGCAGAAGGTCCGGCGCGTGGACGATCAGGTCCAGCACCCAGTGCGATAAGACAGCCGCGCCAAAAATCAGCCCGGCCGCCACCTTTCGCTTGTCCTTCCACCACAAAGCATAGAGCAATCCTGCGCCCACCGCCCAGCCGAGACTACCCGGTAATGAATGGGTATATGGCATGTAGTAAAGGTCCAGCATGGAGGCTTCCATGAAGTGCGGCACGACACGCACTTTCTCCACGCCCAAAAGGACCAGTATGGCCCAGGCGAAATCCAAAAGCTGAGTTGCGATAAATAGATGCCAGAGCGGCACGNCCGGTTTCAGCTTCCGCGCGGCAAATGCCGTTGAATAATGCCCTGCAAACATTCTCTTCCCTCAAGTTCGTTCACTGTCCCGCAATCTAATTACCGGGAACAGAGAAAAGAGACCCGTTCGTTAAACCACCCCGAAACAGGGGATACCCGCCACCCACCAACCCAATACAATTTTTCGGTCGCAACGATTTGGAACGCCNGAATGAAAACACTTGTCTCCGTCNTTCCTTTTCTTCTTCTTGCGGGCTGCGGCCCCGATGGCGAAGCACAGCAGGCCTTCAAGCCGAATTCATGCGAAGCGGTGAANGCGGTCCTNGCCGCAGGCGAAGAGAGCCCGCCCTATGCATCTTTGCGCGGTGAGCCGAAAATGCTCGGCGACAGACCGCTTGATGATGCATGGATGGCGAACTCAAACGCCTTTGGATCATCCTGCGATGTCAATCTGATGGATGGTTTTTTCGGCAGTGATGTCAGCACTTATAGCTGTGAGCTTTTCACCGCATCCGGCTCTCTTGATAAAGAAAGCAGAGAAGCCGAGGCGCGCAAGATGACTGACAGCGTTCGAGACACGCTTCAGACCTGCCTCGGTCCAGAATGGGTGATGGAAGAAGACACCGAAAATTCNGATTTCGAAATTTATCAGAAATATGTTTTCGAACCGGCTTCAGGCCGCCCGGGCGCTGACACGTTCGATTTCACAGTCGATCCCATTTATATCGAAATGTCCTACACACCGTTTATGCGCGGGCGCGGCGGTCCCTCGGGCTGGATCGCTGAAATACAGTTCCAGCAGCAGCGCGAAGAGCAGAACTAGTTCAATCGGTCACAGTCTGTTCAATTGAAAGCCTGCGGTATNTNCCCTACACTCTCCNCGGGTTCATTTTGANTGAAGCAGGCGCTTTNGAAATTCTCGGCAGCCACATCATGGATACGTGTTTTCACTGCGCTTCTNGTNTCAGTGATCTTTCTGGCGACGCCGGTCGCTGAAGCACATCACTCCCATGAGCGACCTGCCGAGGCCTGCGAAACCAGCGNCGTTTCTGCCGATCATGCACCTGCAGATGCGCCAGACCATTCCGGTCACACACACCATTCCCACAAGTGCGGCTCGTGCCACGTGCATGTCTTTGTTGGTGCATTTGCGGGGAGCGATCAGCTCCTGAAAGCCTTGAGCGTGAAAACACGCCTGCCGCGAGGTGTGGCTGCAGACCTCCTCCGTCCTCCGAACGTCTGACGCTCAAACCTTAGGGTGATCGCACCCTTTGAGCTCATCAGACTCAGGAGTATTCTCACATGTTTTTCGAAATGCGGGGCGCATTTGTCGTCCTGGCCGCCGCAATTGCATCTCTTGATGCAAGCGCGTCGGGTTGCGCAGCGTCGCAGACCCAATCTCAACCCTTATCGTCTTCACAATCTCTGACGCTGGATATGGCGATCAATCAGGTCAGAAACGCTTCGCCGCGTGTTCGCCTGCAGGCGCTGGAGAGCCGGGCGCTTGGCGCTGAGGCTGATCAGGCCTCCCGCAGGCTCAATCCGGTCCTGTCGCTGGAAGTCGAGAACTTCGCAGGTGGTGGAACGAGGGAGGGATTTCGCGAAGCCGACACCACGCTGGCGGTCGAACAGACATTCCGCCTTGGCAATAAGCGGACCTTATCCGAACGCGCCAGGCGCGCCCAGGCAGCGCTTGCAACTGCCGAATGCGCCGTCATTCAGCGCGAGGTCGAGCTGCAGGCAGCCATACTGTTTGCTGAACTCTCAGCTGCACTAGAGATGAATGCACTTGCGGAAGAAAGCGCTGAACTGGCAACGACTGTTTCGGATACCGTCGCCAAACGCGTTGAAGCCGGCGCTGCTGCTCCACCAGAACTGTCCAGAGCCATGACGGATCGAGCGCTTTCGAAAACGGGCCTCTACGAGGCTGAGGCACAGATCGCAGAAAAGCGTTATGCGCTCGCCAGTCTCTGGGGCAGCAGTGAGCCAGAATTTTCAAATCCCGTTCTGATGGTTATCTCAGACGTCGATACGCCGTCGGAGACCACGCATCCAAGACTGGCTGCCAGCCGTGCGGCATTGGACATGAGACAGGCTCAGACCCGTCTCGATGAAACGGCTGCTATACCCGATATTACCGTCTCAGCCGGGATCAGGCGGTTCGAAGCCACGGACGACCAGGCACTTGTTGCAGGTGTCAGCGTACCGCTTCCTCTGTTTGACCGCGGTCAGGATCAGGCGCGTGCCACCGCCTTTCGCGCCGAAGCTGCTGCGCTTCACCGCAAAGCCATTGAGCAGGAACTGCTGGCAGACCAAAGGTCAGCCGTGGCAGCGCTAAAGGCAGCAGAAGCACAGCTCTCGCTTCTGGTGGACGAGGCCCTGCCAGAAGCTGAATCCGCTTATGACTCTTCCCTCCGCGGCTATGAGGTGGGCCGGTTTGATCTCACCTCCGTTCTCAATGCGCGTGCGGCCCTCATTCGCGTGCGCAGCACCGTCATTGAAGCCAGGCTCAACAGAAACATCCAAGACCTGAAGCTGCGAAGCCTGATCAGTGCTGCGCCCTTCACTGGAGTCACACAATGAAATCCAACTTTTCCATTCTTTTTTTCGCCGCCTCTACGCTGGGCATGCTGGCCGCGTGTTCTCCGGCTGATGACGCAGATACCATGCATGCAGATCATGACGCCCATGAGACCCATTCAGACCATGACGAGCATGGCAACGAACATGCTGAACATGGGGGCGAGGCTCATGGCTCTGAAGCCCATGAGGATGTCGTCGAACTCTCTGCCGCTGAAGCACGAGATGCCGGTATTGTTCTCTCTGAGGCACAGACTTCTCTCTTTCAGGAAACACTCTCCCTGCCAGCTGAACTTCGCTTCGATGCGGACAGAGTGGCTGAGGTTTCTCCGCCAGTAAGCGGGCGAGTTATCCGGCTGTTCGCCAGCGAAGGCGAACACGTCCAGCGCGGGGACACAATCGCGATCATTTCCAGCCGTGAGATCGCCGATCTGAAGGCAGATTTCCTGAAGGCGCGCGCATCTGAAAAGCTGGCGGCGCAGGCGCTACAGCGCGAGGAAACTCTGTTCGAGGATCGCATCACCTCAGAGGCTGACCTCCTGACAGCTCGTGCGGCTTTCTCCGAGGCAGAAGCTGAACGCGAAGCGGTGGAAAACCAGCTCCACGCTTTTGGAATCACCCATGCCGAGCTCGATGGGCTCGACAGTGCGCCGGATGGCAGCCTCGCCAACACACCGATCCACGCACCGATCAGCGGCGTCGTTGTGGCGCGGAAGGCAACACTTGGCGCAGCCGTAACCGCTGAAGATGCGAGCGCCAGTGCGCTGTTCACGATTGTTGATGGGAGCGTCCTCTGGGCTGATATCGCAGTCTACAAACAGGATACGGGCGCGATCCGGGAAGGTGCTGCCGTCACCCTT
>PABS01000104.1 GCA_002699325.1 Ponticaulis sp.
AACAATGCGGGTGCCGCCTGGGGCGCGCCAATCGACGAATTTCCCGAGATCGGCTGGGACAAGGTGATGGACGTCAACGTCAAAGGCGTTTTCTTCACCACACAAAAACTTCTGCCTATGCTGCGCAAACCCGCCAGGGCTGAAGACCCCTCCCGCGTGATCAATATCGGCTCAATCGATGGTCTGCGCACGCCGGCCATGTTGACGCCATCCTATAGTGCCTCCAAGGCAGCGGTACACCACCTCACCCGCGTCCTTTCTGCTCACCTGATCCGTGAGCACATCACGGTGAATGCCATCGCGCCGGGCCCGTTCCCGACCTACATGCTGTCCACCGGCGTGGGCTTTGGCGGCAAAACCGAAGGCGAGGATGTGGACTGGAATGAAATCGGCAAGCGCAACCCGTCCGGACGCGTTGGAAATCCAACCGATGCTGCGGGTCTCGCCGTCTTTCTGGCGTCCAAAGCCGCCTCTTACATTGTCGGTCAGACCATCGCCCTTGATGGCGGCGTCGTCTCAGCGAACGGCAATATCTAATCTGATCATAAAAAAAAGGGCGGACTGATCGGTCCGCCCCTTTTGATTCAATGCCCGGCCATTGCCGCCTTTAGCTGGCCAGAAGGTTTCGGACAAAGCTCTCTGACTGGCTCTTGAGGTGGCGCGCTTGCTCCATGGCTGTGCGGGCCTCTTCCCCGATTTGGCGGGANCCNCTTTCNGCTTCTTCAGAAATCGCCGCAACCTGCGAGATTCCGTCAGAGACAGAGCCTGCCGACGTNGCAGCACGCTCAACATTGCCGGCAATCTCTTGAGTCGAGACGCCCTGCTGCTCCATTGCCGCGGCAATGGCACCAGAAATCTGGTTCAGCCGTCCAATAAGGTTGATCACGGCATCAGACGCAGACGACACTTTGGAAGTCGAAGACCGTACNCGAGAAATCTGCGCACCCACGCTTTCGGTNGCCTTGGCAGTTTGTGAGGCAAGNGCCTTCACTTCACTCGCAACAACCGAGAAGCCACGGCCGGCTTCGCCCGCGCGGGCCGCCTCAATCGTCGCATTCAGGGCAAGCAGGTTCGTCTGTTCCGCAATATCGGCAATCATACGGACAACGGATTCGATCTCCTCGACTACGGTCTCCAGAGAATCGACCTCGCCAGCCACAAGCTCGCCAGCAGATTCACCTTCACCGGCGATCCGGGCAACATCCTGAACCTGACTGGATATGTCGCGAATTGTGGCAGACATTTCTTCCGCAGCGCCCGCAACGGCTGTCATGTTTGCCGCTGATTCTTCTGTTGCGCCAGAAACCTCNTGAGCATTGCTGCGTGCATGAGCTGCAGCCTGCTCCAGGGATTCAGACATTTTCATAAAGGTTTCGATTGAGGCCGAAAGCGAGGCAATAGAGCCCCCGACTTCTTTTTCAAATTCACCCGCAACTTCTTTCATCACGCGCTTTTTCTCGGCTTCAGAACGTTCACGTTCCTTGACCTGGGCTTCNTCAAGTTCACGCGTACGGATGAGGTTTTCACGGAACACTGAAAGAGCCTTTGAAAGGTCCGCGATTTCATCCTTGCCTGATGCTGCAGGGATAGAGACATCCGTCTTGCCCTTGGCGAGCTCTAGCGTCACATCGCGAATTCGGCTGATCGGCCGGGACACTGCGCCATTGAACAGCAGACCCATGACGATGGCAGCACCGATCGTCACCATAGCTGAAACCACAGCCAGAACAGAGATGATATTCAGCTCNTTAATACTTAGGCGGGTTTGCGAGGCNACACGTGCCAGCAGGATTTCGTTGAGTTCCTCAATATGGTCGAAGGCCTCACCCAGACGCTCNCGNCCTTCACCTGCTCCTTCACGCAGGCGCGCAAGATCGACCGTATCAAGTCGACGCATCAGCGCAAACTGCTCCGGCGTCCAGTCTTTCGCATAGCTTTCCCAGTCAGCTTCGACTTCGTTCAGCAGTCCAACATATTCGGAATCAAGCTCCGACATTTCGTCTCTGAGCGCGTCAAACTGGCCTTCCAAAACGGTCCGCTCTTGTTCAAATTCTAGCCGATAAGCATCTNCCGATGACATGAAGAAAGCGTCAGCCAGCAGCGCATGCTCGCCGAGCGCGCCCTTCAGGCGTCCCAGGTCGACGAGTGACGAATTCAACACAGAGGTTTCGCGCGCCTGCCCCTTCACAACAGAAGAGAAGCTGAATGTCACAATGCCGGTTATGGCACAGATCAGGCCGATCACCGCGAATGCAGCACCCGCCTTTTGAGAAACAGACATTGACTTAATCATTTGAGCTCAACTCCTTACCTGAACGACGTTGCAACTCGGTCAGGTTGACTTCGACTGTGCTGGCACCAATCGGCGTTCCGTCGATGGAGATCGTCAGATTGACCTGCACGATCCAGATATCGAATTCATCATTGAATTCGGGCTCATCAATGAAGATCGCGCCAGATCCGTTCGGAAAGGTTTTCTGNAACTTCGCTTCATCGCCCTGCCAGAAGTCACTCGTAATGCTGCTTTGGGCCACGTTCATTCCATAGCGGTCCATTACGAANATTTCGTTATANAGNCCTTTGGAGGNGGCNTGCTTGCGCANNAGATAGGTCGATGTTGGGCTGCCAAGAGCCAGTGTAATCAGAGGCTGCTCACCCGTGCTTTCGACTTCCTGACGCCAGGCCTGNTCAAGNTCCAGAATACGCTCTTCAGTCACGCCTTCTCGACTCTTGTTCTGAGCGATAATGGCTTCGGTGACGATCGGNTTNTNCANAAACTCTCTGATCTCCGAAATANNCTNTTCGGTGATCANNTCGTCCACTGGAGGCTGCGTNGTCGCCGAGGCNATCATGAGNCTCGAGCCCAGCACAAGTGCTGGGAGAGCCAATAGNGTTTTCATTGGTGACGTCATGTCAGGCTCCTTAATAAAGCTCGAGTTGAGCACGCAGCAGGAAGGTCTCGGCATCGCCGTCGCCATAAGCTGGCGAGTCCTCAAAGTCTGAATGGCTGAAATTTGCCATCAGGCGGACATACTTGTTCGCGTACCAGGTCAGTCCGAGAATTGCGGTTTCTTGCGTGCCGCCAATGACACCGGAGTCGCTCAGATCAGCGACGTCATAGCGTGCAGCAAGGGCGAAGGCGCCCGGGCCACCAGAATTGACAGGAGAGTCGATTGCGGTGCGCTTGAAGAGGCCGTTCTTGTAAACGCGATGACCGCCCCAGACATAGCCGACGTCGATATACCACGCATCTTCATGCGGGTCGGACGGGCACAGGCCGGGATCACAATCGACCTCAGCCGTGCCGTATTCTGCCTGAGCGAAAAAACCATCATTCAGATAGGCGGCTTCAAGCCCGAAAAACATATCAGAATCGCCGACCTTGGCCGTCCCAATGGTTTTGGGACCGGATTTGCCGAAGGCGCGCTGACCATAGCTCAGAAGGCCAGATCCATTGCTGTCGCGATATCGGAACGATGCACCCAGATGCAGAATGCTGTCTTCATCAAATGGCTGGGTATACCAGGCAATGCGACCTGATGCCGAGTACATATCAGACTCATCGATCACATTCGCGTCCGGGCCAAACACACCGCCGGAGATCAGGAAGTCACCCACCTGGCCATACAACGCCACGCCCGCCGCACGGCTGAAGCCATTGATCTTGGAAACAGAATTGCCTTCCATAAATGTGGTCGAATAGAGCGAGGATTGCTGCTCCAGACCGTTCATGACTTTGAAGTTGCCCGCGCGAACTGTTATTTGGTCGCCAAATTCAATAAAAAGGTCGCGGATATTGATGTCATCGCCATGTACATCGGTGCTGCTCTTAAATTTCAGGCCACCATATGTTGCATTCAGGTCCAGTCGAAGAAGACGCAGTTTTGTATCGTCCAAAACTTCGACGTCATCAATGCTTGCGTTTTCATAATCTAGAAATGCGTGCGCACCGAAACTAAAGTCTACTTCTTGAGCACTCACAGACATTGAAGTCAAAGCTGTCACAGCTGAAATTAATGCTATTCTGCATGTCTTTTTCATTTTTATTCACCCGAATTTTTTCGTTTCAGGTGAAGTACCGAAATATGTGAACTTAACTGTTAATTGGGATCGTAAAAATTTTAACTAAAACTGCACTTCAGCGTACCTTAACGAGTACTCAACGAAGAAAGTTAAATTAAAAAACCCAATATATTCAGGCAGATGCCGGCAGAACGGGCCATTCATCCACGATTTGACCGTTCTCGTAGACGAGAATTCCGCCAAATTGCAGGAACACCGCTTCACTTTGACGCGGCCTCAAATAGATAAAATCATCCGGCTTTATTTTGAGGTCTGACGGCCCCACCAGGAAATCCTGATTGCTGGACCGCCCAAACTCAGGGTGATAGCGCAAGCCATCAGGGCTAACAGGGTCAGCTTTCCAAAAGCCGCCATAAGTGAAAACTGACGTCAGCCCCTCTGCACCGGTCTCGCCCTCTTCGCTCACGGCAGGGTCGCCAGGGCGTTTCACACCCTTCCAGGTCTTCAATACTGGCGCGGCAATGAAACTCGCCGGAACGAAGTCCGATAACAACTCGGTATCAAAGTTTGTCGGCTTCACCAGAACCGACCCCAGAGCCAGTTCGTTTGCAACCTCCGTATCGGTCCAGAGACGGTAGGTCGGACTACCCGCCGCATTCCGGGTGAGAAGCTTCATGGTCTCCTCGCCAAAACGCGCCTCGGCCGCCTGGAGCACGTTTCTATAGACCGAATTGGCATGCTCGCGTGCCGCTTCCTGAACGCCGCCCTCTTTCGGCAACAGCGTAACGTGGGGCTCATACCCCATGAAGCCGGAAAGGTCAGCGCGTTCGTGATTGCTCAGAAGGTCAAGCACGCCGTTCAGCGCGTCACCCGGGACAAACCCGCCCCGATGCATACCAACGTCTATCTCNAGATTGATCCGGATCCGCGCACCATGACGGTCAGCCACTGCGAGATACTGCTGCAAACGCTCCGGTGTATCGACAAGCCACTGGACATTCTGATGAGCAAGCACATTCCGCGGGCGCACCTTGCTGAAAAACGACTCCATGGCTTTCACCGGAAGCGGCTTGCCCAACAGCTGATCGGCCATGGGATAGTGCTCGGAGAAGTATTTCAGCATCGGCAGATTGAAGGTCATCAACCTGTCCGTCTTGCTTTTCCGCATCACGCGAGAAATCAATTCCGGACTTGGCAGAGATTTGGTGACCGCACGAAACCCCATATCGGACGGCAATGACGCCATGAGCGTTTCGATGTTCTGATCCAGTCGGGCCCGGTCAATGACAAGGCGAGGTGTTGCGATACCCGCCGCATCAAGCGCGCTGGCGAGGGTCTGAAAATAGGCTCGGTCACTCATGATTTTCTGTCTGCCGTGATGAGGCAGGATAAATCTCCTGTACTATTCCTCGCATGACGGAAGAAATTTGNNCGCTTGTAAAGTGTCGCTCATCCAANNCGCGCTTNAAAACCAGATCAGTTCAGACACTGAGCAGCAAACAGCAAGTTCCGGGACGACACGAAATTAACACTCACGCATTATCTCAGACATGAAGAGTGACAGCACCAACACCACCAAACAGCTCAAACCCGAAGCCATCGCCGCGGAGCTTGATCGCGACGGATTCGCTCGCCTGCCGGGTTTGATCTCACCAGACGTCTGCCAGAATTTGCNCAATCTGTTCTCAGGCCCTGAAGACCAATTCCGNTCTGTCATCCACATGGCGCGCTACAANTTCGGGCGCGGCACGTATAAATATTTCAGCTATCCCCTGCCTCCAGCCGTCCAGCAGCTTCGCGAACAGCTCTACGCAGTGCTTGCGCCGGTTGCGAATGANTGGGCCGCCAGACTGGGCGCAACGCCGGACTGGCCCGCGACGCTCGCCGAATTGCTGGAACGCTGTCGGGCTGCAGAGCAGGACCGACCAACTCCGCTCATCCTCCATTATGGGGCGGGCGATTATAACTGCCTGCACCAGGACATTTACGGCGACATTCATTTTCCGCTTCAGGTGATCATAGGGCTTTCAGACCCAGAGGAAGACTATGAAGGCGGCGAGCTGGTGCTGACAGAGCAGCGCCCCCGAATGCAATCAAGGCCCATGGTGCTTCGCCCAGCGNTNGGCGAGGGCNTCGTTATTCCTGTCCGGGAAAGGCCTGTTTCGGGCAAGCGCGGTTGGTATCGAACCCAGATCCGGCACGGCGTCAGTGAAATCACCCGGGGTGAACGTTTCACCCTCGGGCTTATCTTTCACGATGCTCGTTAGGCGCTGTTTCAGTCGATGGTGACTGTTTTCGCATTCATAAAATGCTGCATGCCCATATCAGACAGCTCACGCCCATAGCCGGACGCTTTCACGCCGCCAAATGGCAAACGGGGGTCAGAAGTCGTTTTCCCGTTAATGGCCGTGAAGCCTGCGTCCAGCTCGTCCACGAAACGTTCGATTTCCGCACTATCTGTCGTCCAGGCGGCAGAGCCAAGGCCAAAGCGCGTGGAGTTGGCCAGCTTGATCGCTTCATCGATNTCCTGGACCTCAAAAACGCTCGCTACAGGACCAAAGAACTCTTCTTCATTCGCCGGACTATCGAGCGGGATGTCCGTCAACAGGGTTGGCGGAAACCAGTACCCATCACCCTGTGGCACTTTGCCCTCAAAAACGATCGTACCGCCCGCGGCCACCGTATCAGCCACCTGCGTTGAAAGCTCGTCACGGATATCTTTTGTGGCCAGCGGGCCNATATCTGTATCCCGGTGAAGCGGGCTGTCGACTTTCAGTTCGTGCAGCCTGGCCGAGAATTTGTCGATAAATGCGTGATAGACTTTCGAGTGAACAATAAAGCGCTTGGCTGCGATGCAGGACTGTCCATTGTTCATCGTGCGTGCTTTGACTGCCGTTTCAATCGCCTTGTCGAGCTTGGCAGACGGCATCACGATGTAGGGGTCGGACCCGCCCAGCTCAAGAAGAGATGGCTTGATCAGTTTACCAGCCAGTGACGCCACAGCGCGTCCGGCAGGCTCACTCCCAGTCAGTGTCACGCCTTTCACCCGGTCATCGCTCAGCACCTTCTCAACGCGCGACGAGCCGATCAGCAAAGTCTGGAAACTGCCTTCCGGAAAGCCAGCCTCGCGGCAGAGCTCTTCAATCCGAACGGCGGTCTGCGGCACGTTGGAGGCATGCTTTAGCAACGCTGTATTCCCCGCAGCCAATGCAGGCGCGATAAACCGGATCACCTGCCAAAGCGGATAGTTCCAGGGCATGACCGCCAGAACGGCGCCGATGGGNAGCCAGCGGACATAAGACTTTTCATGGTCTGTGCGAATGGTCTCATTGCCCATGATGCGTTCGGCATTGCGGACATAATACTCGCAACAGGTTGCGGACTTCTCGACCTCCGCTTCCGCCTGAATGATCGGCTTGCCCATCTCCATGGTCATCAGGCGCGCAAGATTTTCAGCGTCGTCCTTCAGCAGCTTTCCAAGCTTCCCGAGACATTCCAGTCGTTGAGGCAGGTTTTTTCTTTTCCCGAATGCCGGAAACACCGCAGCGGCTTTGGTGAGCGCCTCTTCAAGCTGCTCGTCTGTCATCTCATCGTATGTCTTGAGCGTTTCGCCGGTCGCGGGGTTAATGGAAGTAATCATAATATCTACGCCTCAAAATGGTATTCTGCGGGTCGGCGCGCTGTCAGCCTGCCCGTTTCAGTAATGCATATGATGCCGGGCAGTTCATTTGAAACCCGCACATCTCCTATCCGCCTTTCAGACGGCCAAGAACACTACAGCGCATAGTGGTCTACCCGTTTGCTTCATCAACTCTTCGAGAACTCGCAGCGGATCGCCTTCTCAAATGGGGCTCGCCATGGACATGGTATTGGCGCTCAGTAATAAAGGTGTAGTCAACCGCATATACACCGTATAAAAAATGCAGGTTAGGGAGAAAACATTGAGTTCACATTTGAAAGCCGGCTTGATTACCGCGTCACTCATGACGCTGGCGGTCGCCAGTTGCGCATCGCAGGAAACACAGGCCCAGCAAGCCTCATCCCCTCCACCTGTCGAAGAAACTCAGGCGGAACCTGCTCCGGCGCCTGAAACCACAATCGCAGAAGCTGAAACAGACAAGGGTCTGTCTGGTAAGGCGATTTACGAAACAATCTGCGCGGCATGCCACGAAAACCCGAACATGACGCGTGCCAGTAATCTGGCTGGTCTGCAGAAACTGCCTGAGGCTCAGGTGCGTATGGCACTGGGCGAAGGCGGCGTCATGGAAGCCATGGCAGCGTCTCTGTCCGAAAAAGAAAAACAAGCNGTCATTGATTATCTGACGGCTGAACAACGCGCGGCGCGTGCTGCATCTAATGTCAGCTGGACTGAGCCGCTCATGTGCGACGCTGACAATCTGACCGTCGATCTCGGCGACAAATCTGGCTTCACCAGCTTCGGATATGATCGCAAGGCAACGCGCAATATTCCGGCTTCTGAAGCGGGCATGTCGGTTGAAGACATGGAAAACCTCGGCGTTGAGTGGGTGATCGGCTTTCCGCAGACCACCAATGTCAGCGCAGCGCCTGTCACCGTCGGCAACACAACCTTCATTAACTCGGCGGGAAAACTGGCCGCATTCGATACAGCTGATGAATGCGTGAAGTGGTCAANTGACAACGGCTTTTCTCGCTCGCCACTCGCTTTCGGTGAAATCGAAGGCGNGCCGGCGATCGTTTACGCTGTCGGTCGGTCGGACGTTCATGCCGTGAATGCTGAAACCGGTGAAATGATCTGGCAGGTGAACGGAAATCCGCAGCGCGGCGACGGCGGCAGCATTCGTTCGGGCGTGACGCTCTACAAAGACAAGGTCATCGTCCCGATCTCTGCATCTGGCGTTGGCGGCGGTGGCGATAATTGTTGCACCGGCCACGGCGCTGTCGTCGTGCTCAACGCCGCTGATGGCTCTCATGTCTGGGAATACCACACCATGCGCGAAGCCACAGATAACGGCATGGTCAGCAAAGATGGCAAGCCAATGCGNGGNCCNTCTGGTGCGCCCATCTGGACCCAGCCAACCGTCGATGTGAAACGCAATCGCGTGATCGTCACGACAGGCGAGAATACCAGCTTCCCGGCCACAAACACCTCAGACGCCATTATCGCACTGGACCTTGATACAGGTGAAGTCGACTGGCTCTTCCAGGCCATGGAAAACGACCTCTGGAACGTNCACTGCCGCGGCACCACCGAGACAGCCGGCCCGAACTGCCCATGGCACTGGCANGATGGCGAAATCGGTCGCGACTATGACTTTGGCAGCTCGGCTGTCCTGACNACNGTCGAAGTNGANGGCGAAGAGAAAGACCTCGTNCTTGCNGGTCAGAANTCNGGNCACATCTGGGCGCTCGATGCCGAGACAGGCGAGCTNGTCTGGTCTCAGCGCGTGGGCCTTGGCTCTCCGCTGGGCGGCAACCACTGGGGCATCGCNATNGATGACGACCGCGCCTATCTGACCATCAACGACGTTCTGTCCTACGGTCTCACAGATCCTAAGCCAGGCATTTTCGCCTTCAATCTGGCCGATGGCGAGCCTGTCTGGGAATACAATGCCGAGCCGGATTGTGACGGGCCACGAGGCGAGATCGTCGTAAACTGCCCGCTCAAATACGGCTTCTCAGCGACACCGATCGTTGTCGGTGGTGCGGTGATTGCTGGCACGCTTGACGGTAAGCTCTTCGCTTTCGACGCAGAGAGCGGTGAAGTTCTCAAAGTCATCGACACCGCGCAGAGCTTTGAAACCATCAATGGCGTTGAAGGTACCGGCGGCTCGATCGACAGCCACGCTGTCGCCTACGGCAATGGCATGCTGTTGATCGGCTCAGGCTATGCAAGCTTTAGCCAGACACCGGGCAACATTCTGCTGGCCATCAAGCCGCAATAATTGCCCAAGAACACCTAACCAGAAAGAGCGGTGCCTCGGCGCCGCTCTTTTTTTGTACCCGTCACGGCTTGTAGGGATGCGCCCGCCCGTCCCGGCCACGCAAAGACAGATCACCTGCCTTGCCTTCCACGTCAGATCGCGCAGCATTCGCTTTAGAGACGCCGCCGGGGATATCGATCACATATTGCGGCACGGCGATGCCGCTCAGCCTGTCACGCAAGGCGCTATAGATCGCCTGCCCCTCGTCCACGCTCACCTGAAAATGCCCGGTCCCCGGCGCCAGATCAGGATGGTGCAGATAATAGGGTCGAACCCTGTTCTCAATCAGCGCCCCAAACAGTGCTGCCAGAACATCCGCGCTATCATTCACGCCGCGCAGGAGAACCGTCTGGGAAAGCAAAGGCAGTCCGGCGTCAGCCATGCGGGCGAGCGCCTGCGCCGTCTCCTCAGACAATTCGCGCGCATGATTGATGTGCACAGAGACATAAACGGTTACGCCCTCACATCTCAGCGCCTCTACAAAGTCCTGCGTAATCCGCCCCGGATCGGCAACCGGCATGCGCGTGTGCCAGCGGATCACCTTCACATGCGGAATTTCGGCAATCTTTTGTGTCAGACTTTTGGCCCGCTTTGCGGACAGCATGAAGGGATCGCCGCCTGTCAGGATGACTTCTTTCACTTCGGGATGCGCCCGCACATAGCCGAGCGCGGTTTCCAGCTCAGATGACGACAGATTGCCGCCATTCTCCGGCCCGACCATTTCCCGGCGGAAACAGAAGCGGCAATAAACCGGGCAAACACCGACTGGCTTCAGCAGGACTCTGTTCGGATAGCGATGCACAACGCCTTTCACCGGCGTGTGCTGCTCATCCCCGATCGGGTCATTCAGTTCAGTCTCGCGACGATCCAGCTCACGAAGATCGGGAATGAACATGCGCGCAATCGGATCTACCTCATCTGCAGGATCAATCCGGTTCGCAAGAAACTCAGTCAGCCCAATCGCATAGCGCGCCTCGACCGGCCTCAACGTCTCAACGTCGTCAGAACTCAAAAGTTCATGACGCTGATACCCGTCCAGGTCTGACAAAATAACAGAACGTGTCATGGTCCAAACGGTGTCCAGTTTACGTCATGAACGCTGCGCGCGCCGGTCGCCAGAACCACCAGCCTGTCAAAACCCAGCGCACAGCCGCTCGCATCCGGCATGTCGCTGAGCGCTGTTAGAAAATCCTCATCCAACGGATATCGCTCGCCATATAGCTCTGCCTTCAGCGCCATATCCGCCTCAAACCGCTTACGCTGCTCTTCAGGATCGGTCAGCTCGTGAAAGCCATTGGCCAGCTCCACCCCGCAGCCATAAAGCTCAAACCGATCCGCAAACCGTGGGTCATCCGGACAAGCTCTCGCCAGCGCCGCTTCGCACACCGGATAACGATGCAGAATGGTCAGGCGCTCCATGCCNAGATTGGGCTCNACCTTTGTCACAAGCACAGCTGAGAAGATGTCTGACCAGCTGGCATCCTCGCTCACATGCACGCCGGCCTCTTCGGCGGCGCGGGCAAAGCTGTCCCGGTCATCCAGCACCGCCTCAAGATCAAACCCGACATACCGCGTGAAAGCCTCGGCCAGAGACAACATCTCAGGCTCGGCAAAAGCCGGGCAGACATGATCCTTCCAGGTGAAAACCGTCCGTCCGGTCGCATTCGCCGCTTCCTGGCAGATAGTGACAGCGTCCCGCATAATCTCAGGGAGGCCTTCACCAGTGCGATACCATTCCACCATGGTGAACTCTGGCGAATGAAGCGGCCCGCTTTCCCGGTTGCGGAAGACACGTGCGAAATCGACAATCTTCTCTTCGCCCGCCGTTAGCAGCTTCTTGCAGGAAAACTCAGGCGAGGTGTGCAGATAATAAGGGTCCTGCCCGCCGCCTTCATGCTGGAAATCAGTCTTGAAGGCGTGGAGATGTGTTTCGTTTCCGGGCGAGACCTGAAGCGCGCCGCATTCGACTTCGAGAAACCCTTCCTTGCGAAACCATTCGCCTAAGACGCGCCGGATCTTGCCACGTTGAACGAGGAACGGGCGGCGATCAGCATGCGCGTCAGGGGTCCACCAGGGTGCGCCAGTCATCTGTTCAGCCTCTGAAATCAGGGATTCTGCAACGGGACGCTTGGCGAAACGGCCAACAAACGCTAAGGCGGAGCCCAGTCCAGCTGCTCGTTGACCGAGCGCTTATCCTATCAGTCCCATTCGGGCAACTCGAGATCACAATATGGCCGTAGAAGTCGCAGCAAACATCCGCAAGGGTAACATCATCGAACACACGGACGGACAGCTTTATGTTGTCCTGAAAGCCGAGTCTTTCCGTCCGGGCAAAGGTACGCCAACAACCACCATCGAAATGCGCCGCATTTCTGATGGTACGAAGACGGTGATCACAACCAAGACCCAGGAAAAACTTGAGAAGGCTTTCGTTGAAGAAGTCGATCACACCTATCTCTATCAGGAAGGCGACAACTACGTCTTCATGCACCCAAGCAATTTCGAGCAGCTCTATGTGCCAGGCGGCATGGTCGGCGACAGCGCGCCATTCCTTCAGGAAAACATGACCTGCATACTGCAGATGTTCAACGGAGAGCCTGTCTCCATCACGCTGCCGAAAAGCGTCACGGTCGAAATCACNGAGACCGAGCCGGTCGTGAAAGGTCAGACAGCGTCTTCTTCTTACAAGCCAGCCATGACCGATATCGGCGTCCGCGTCATGGTGCCACCGCACATCGACGCGGGCACNCGCATTGTCGTGAACACCGAAGATTCCTCTTACATGGAACGCGCGAAAGACTAATCGCGTCTTCAGAGCTTCATACAAAAGCCCGTCAGAAATCTGGCGGGCTTTTTTGTGCGCTTCATTCTCTGTCGTCGGACAGGATAGTCACAGCCAGACAAGCCCGCTATTCGCCCGCCAGAGCACTCACCAATACGTCTGCTGTCAGCTCGCCCACGCGTGTCGCTTCCGCCTCAGAGACGAGATCGCCCAGCTCGATGGTCATGCCGGGCGTATTGAACTCCGTCAGCGCCCAGTTCTTGGATGTCCCCTTGCNGTCATTATGGCTGGATATCCAATCAGGTTNCGGGTCGAACTCCATNTCCATGGCGGCTTTCAGGGCTTCNGGNTAGCNTGAGTCCGCACCCTCNGTNTCAAACGGATGGAANTAGACCAGTGTNCGCCAGGTCGAATGGAAGTCCAGNAANGCGAACATGNTCCGGCCTTCTGCCTCCTTCCGGATCAGCGCCTGAGCGGTCTCAACTTCTGGCTGGCTCACCGCAAACCAGTCGCGGTTCAGATCGACCCCGCCCATACCATGGCGCCAATAACCATTTTCAACGCCGTCCGGATTCATCATCGGAAAGAACACATATCGCGTATTCGGNCTNACAGGNTCNCCGGNATCTCCGAGAACCGTTTCAACGAACGCATTGAAGGCTAGCGCACCATTCAGCTCAGGCGGATGCTGGCGTGTCAGCGCCACAACAAGATGTTTCGCATCTTCAGGGCCTGACAATATTGCTGTCAAAGGTCGGCCTTGGGCGGATGTACCATAGGTGACGCGTTCGACGTCGAACCGGTCTTCAATATCGGCCACAAAGTCAGCGACCTCTCGTTCAGCGAATATCGGCTGACCGGCCACACGCAGCGGCCCTTCTGGCAAGGCAAGCGTCAGTCGCGCAATCCGGCCGTCATCCTCGGGCGTGATCTGCTCTTCGGGAAGCCGGGACCAATCGTCCGGACCGGCTTTGGTCCAGGGTGCATATCGATGCTCGTAGGAGCCATAATCGAGAACAATATCCACGGTGTTCCCGGCTTCTCCTTCAACCGAAAATCCGTACCATGGACTCGGATTTATCCGCCCCATTAGCGCGGCTTCAGGCCACACGGTCAGCACAAACTCTTCAGCCCGCGGCGCGCAGCCATGCTGACCCGCGCCGGAGAAGTCAGTCCTGATACTCACCCCATCCCGCTCACACAGCACGCGCTCTGCTTCAGCCCTTTCCAGCTCACCCGATTGCGGGGTCGCACAGGCGCCCAGAGCGCAGAAAAATACAGCGCCGGCGAACCGGCGCTGTTTTGCAGTTTGGGGAAACATCATCAGAAAGACTTCCGAACACTCACATAAACAAACCGGCCACGCGAAGAATGCAGGCTGCCGAGATAGCCATAAGACTCGTCGGCCAGTGGCGGCTTGGTATCAAAGACGTTCCGTGCGCCAACACGCAGTCGTGTCGGAGAGGCACTGTCATCATCGAATGTGTACTGAACATACGCATTGTGGCGGATATCTGAATCGACCACCCAGAACTCACCAGTATCGTCATTCGTGGCGCTCGTATCGAGCACATCATCCACAAAGCTCGTATACCAGCCCGCGCCCAGCGCCCCTTTGCGCCAGGTCGCAGAGGCACTCCAGCGCCATTCTGGAAGACCATCCTGACGGATCAGGTCACCCACGCCACCAAGTGTCGCCACTTCGCTGATCTCACCGGCCTCCTGAGCGTCGAGAATGGTCTGCTCAATCGGAGAAATGTCCTGATAGAAGGTCAGAAGCTGAGCCACATTCACGCGCAGTGAAAAATCTCCCCAGGCCGTGTCATCAAGAGAATAATACATCCCGAAATCGAGGCCTTCTGCTTCGCGCGGCAGGAAGTTGAGATAGTTATCATTTACCTGAACGATCTCGCCAGCAGGCACGAGGCCAACAGCCTCATATTCTGCCGCCTCAGCTGCAGAGAGCGTCTCACGCACCACCGCCGGGTTGGTCTCGCCCATTGTCCGCAGGAGATAGTCATAGATGATGTGGTTCTCGTCACCGAAAATACCGACAACGTCTTTCTGCTCAATCGACCAGTAATCGACCGTCAGCTGAAGCTCACCGAACTTTGCTGGCAAGAACAGGGCATCGAAGACGAGGCCTGCGGAGAAGTTCTCCGATTCCTCAGGGCCGAGCTCGGTCGATCCCTGTCGCTCGCTCACGATCGCCTGCGTCTCATCACAGTCCGAGAAGCTCGCAATTTCGCCAGTCCGCACGAGGAACTCACACTGGACATAATCCGTACGTGAGTTCGACCGACGAAGCGCGCGATTAAACTGCTGCTGCAGGTTTGGTGCCTTGAAGCCTTCAGACCAGGCCGCTCGCACCAGAAGCGGGTCAACCGGGCGCCATGCCAGTGCCACCTTTGGTTTGGTCACGCTGCCGAACAGGTCATAATCCTCATATCGGACAGCCAGCTGCGCATCGAGTGACTGGACCAGTGGCACATTCATCTCTTCAGAGACAAGCGGTACCGCAAACTCTGCATAGGCCGAAAAGACGTCACGTTCCCCTTCGGAATCGAGCGTCGGGCTGGACCCCATCACATCGCTGGTCGCCTCGCCCGTACGCGGCGAGATGAACTGGATCGTGCCGTCAAGGCGCGGATCGCGATCATCTTCATATGTCTCGTGGCGGCCTTCCACACCTACAGCAACGCCAAGGCCACCGGCAGGCAGTTCAAACAGGTCCGGACGCGACACTTTGAAATCCCAGAGCGTGAGGCCTGTTGTGCTGATGCGCGATACCGGGACGATGAAACTCGCCATGGTCTCCGGATCGCTCGGCGTGCCGTCCCCCTCCGCCGACAGCGGCAAGCCGCCACCATTGAATGGGTTATAAGCTGCAGGCGTGGTCAGGCTCAGCGCTTCGGTAAACAGTGTGTTGGACACACGCGTGGTCGTATCGTCAGTCTCTGCTTCTGAATGCAGGACCGCAGTTTCCCAATCCCAGCCACGGAAATCGCCGCGAAGCCCGGCCAGCAAACGCCAGTTTGTATTTTCGACTTCAATTTCGCGCGGGCCGGCATCGACCAGGCGATAGCGACGCAGCTCTACGTCATAACCTTCAGCGGGTGTTCCGATGCCATCAATACGACCCGGCGAACCGACAGGACCGAACGGATTGTAATAATTTTCCGCCGGAATGATGGTCCGGTCAGCCGTCAGATTGGCTGACCCTTCGCGCTGGGATTTTGAAGTTGCGCGATAATATCCAGCCTCGGTGAACAGCTCTATGCCGTTCGTAAATTCATGATTGAAGGTCCCAAAGAGGTTCATCCGCTCAACAGCTGAGCTGATCGTCCGCTCTGAGTTTCGGTTATAGCGTTCAGGAATATTACCCGAGGCATCATTGTCATCGATGCAGATGCCATTTCCGAGATCGATCAGACATCCCGCCATGTCAGCCGGCTGGATGTGAAAATCCTCACGGCCAAGCGCAGGTGAATCCACTTCTTCGCCCGTATTCGGATCATGGAGAATAAAGGCGCCCCACGGCGTGTTGGTCGATGTGTTGCGGAACTGGGTGTCGCCCGCCCAGCTTTCTGGGAGCCGGTCACGCAGATCCTCATTCGCAGAGAAATCACGTTCAGAGGCCATAATGGCGTCGCGGTCGGTATAAGACCCAAACAGCGCAAAGTTCGACCGGTCATTGTTGAAATTCTTGCCGGCCTCAAAACTGAAGTTCAGCTCTTCACCGCCTGAGATCTCAGGCTCAAGGCCATAACGGATATTCGCTGTGAAGCCGTCAAAATCATCCTTGAGGACAGTGTTGACCACACCCGCCACAGCGTCCGAGCCATAAAGCGCCGCTGCACCATCAAGCAGCACCTCAAGCCGCTGCACACCCATCACCGGGATGGCGTTGGCATTTACAGTCGTGACAGGCACCAGGTTTTCAGACTGCGTGCCCGGGTGGTTCACCATGCGGCGACCATTCAACAGGACCAGCGTATTGCCGGTTCCGATCGCGCGCAGATTGATACTGGCCACGTCGCCACGGGCCGAGTTTACGCCGCCGGTCAGTTCGCCTGACGTATTAAAATTGACGTCGCCCATTTGCGGGATCGACCGGAACAAATCATCCCCGTCGACCGAGCCAACCCCGTCGATCTGATCGCTGCCCAGCACAGTTACCGGCAGAATGCCGTCGGTTTGCGCGCCAACAATTTGCGAGCCCACCACAACCACGCGGTCGAGATTGCGCTGCTCATCTTCAAGCGCATCCGTATCCGTCACGGCAACTGGCTCAGAGGGTTCCGGGCGTGTCACTTGCGCCATCCGCGTTGGCGTCCGCGCAGCCGCCTGGCGGCGCGCCGTATCCGCCTGTGCAAAAACAAGAATGGCGCCGGATCGGTCAGACCGCGTGCGCAGGTTTGATCCCGTCAGAAGCAGATTAAGTGCCTCTTCGCTTGGCACCATCGCCTCGACGCCGCCAACAGTCAGCCCGTCGACCTGATCCGTCCTGTAGATCAGATCCTTGCCGGATTGCTCGCTCCAGGCATCAAGTGCCTGGTCCAGCGGACCAGCAGGAATATCGAAGACGGTTTCCGTCTGGGCCTGAACCGCCGTACCGAATGTGAATGAAGCTGCAACCAGCGCAGCGCCCGAAAACAGTCGTGTCTTGAACCGTGTCATAGTCTTCCCCGCTCTGTGCAAATCTTAATTTCAAGTTCTGCGTCTCTTGTGGTGACGCGTGAGGACCAGATTTCCATCAGGCTTCGGACAAAAAACTATTTCTGGGAGATGGCAACCCGCTCACCCCGGCGCTCAACCCGCAGGCCCAGCCCGGTCTCTGCCAATCTCAGAAACCCTTCAACATTATCGGCGGCAAAGGTCCCCCCGATCCGCATGGACGCTGATTTCTCATCCTCAATCACCAGCTGGACCCGGCTATAGCGGTTAAACTCGGCAGCCACCTCCTGCAGCGCCATATCGCTGAACTTCAGCCGCCCTGTTCGCCAGAGCAGCCGGTCTTCAACGGCCTCAAGGCCAATCGTTTCTGTGATCACATTGGACTGGTCCGCGTATCCGACCATGCCAGAGGTGAGATACTCGGCCGGTTGTTCGGACGTGTCTTCTGAAGCCAGCGAGACCCGGCCCTCTGTGACCGCCACCTCAACAGCGCTGTCTTTCAGCTCNACCGCAAANACCGTGCCCAGAACCTCAACATCACCACTTGGCGTATCGACCCGGAATGGTCGCGCCTCATCGCGCGCCACTTCGAAAAAGGCCTCACCGCGCACGAGACGCGCCAGTCTGACATCTTCGGTATACCGGATATCCACCCGCGAATTCGTATTCAGTGTGATGCGCGTCCCGTCGTCTAGCGTAAGGGTTCGCTGCTCACCCAGCTGGCTGAAATACACCTCCGGCTCAATAGAAGGGGGCGGCGTCATCAGACCCGACATGGGNAGAATGACCGCCGCACAGACAGCCGCTGCAATCGCACTTACAGCGCCGGCCAGTACGCCCCGTCGGCGTATCAGCCAGGAACGCGGCTGGGGGCCTGCACGATCTGATAGNACCACAAGNCGNTCNGTGCGGTGCCAGGCTGCCAGTGTTTCAAGAAAGGCGACGCGGTGATGAATTCCTTCATTCACCCAGGCCGAAAACTCAGCATCACGGGCGGTCAGATCAGTCAGCGTCGTGTCTGGACCGACGTCTCCCAGACGATCAAAATGAGCCAGCCAGTCAGACGCTTGTTCAGCGAACGATACTGGCTTTTTATCTGGAGTCATTTCGGCGCGCCCCGGACATTCTCTCTATCGACGTCCTGACCACACCATGATTCCGGAAATACTCAGCGAGTTTGCGAACGGCCTTGCTGACATGGCGTTCCACCGTCGGCTCTGAGATCCGCAGCTGTTTTGCGGTGTCACGCTGAGACATGCCTTGCACGCGGCGCAGGACAATCACATCCTTCGTCCGTTCCGGCAGTGTATCCAGTGCATCCTGTAGCATCTGCAATTCCTGTCTCGCTGATGTGGATTCAAAAGGATCAGCGTCATCACTGGAGACGGACAGGGATTCAAAATCCATCACCGCTTCCATGGAAATCACATTTGCTTTGCGAATTTTGTCGATCATCAGATTGCGCGCAATGCGGAACATGAAAGCNCGCGGATTTAAGGGCTGAGCATCCATGCCGGATCGATAAATCCGGATCAGCACCTCCTGGCGAAGGTCATCCACATCATCGCTGGCGCGCCAGTGACGTCTGAGAAAGCCTTCAAGCTCAGCCTCAAGCGGCAGAATCTCAGCCACAAACCAACGGTCGGTGGCCTCATTTCCGGTTTTTCCGTCTGACGACATTTCGCTCACAATCCGCAGTTCTTCAGCCTCGATGTTCTTATGCGAGAGCATTTTGNGCCGATCCGCAAACATTTTCCGGCTATCTGTGAGCCTTTTCCGGTCCGGGTGCTGCCAATTTGCCAGACTGCGCCCGAGGATTAACCCTGACCAAATTTGAACTTACCGTCTGAGTTGCACAGCCCGCCGTTTTCCAGTCTCAGGGGCCGAGCCGGTTTCCGCTGTGAATGACTGTCTGTCGTGAGGTGTAAGCAGGCGTCAGTTCTTCATTCCCTGAGGAAAAGCGGCGCGCTGATCGAAGTTTTGAAAGACTGGCTCTCACCATTTACCGAACCCTGGGGCGGACTATGACCGCTTAGAACGCGCCAGCTCGCGGGCCAGATCGACGAACACCTTGAAGGCGGCAGGCGGATTATGCCGGCTCGGATAATACAGACCTAGCGGCGACAGGGGCGGCGTCCAGCGTTCGAGTATACGCACCAGCCGTCCCGCCTCGATGTCATCATGCACGTCAGATTCCATGAAGAAACCAATGCCGACAGATTCCAGAACCGCGATGCGTGCCAGGCTGGCCTCATCCAGCGTGACCGGGCCATCGACGTCGATCTGCACGGAGTCACCCTCCACATCGAACTGCCAGCGGAAAATAGCGCCATTTGGCAATCTCGTCCGGATGCATCTGTGCGAGAACAAATCAGACGGCAATTGAGGCGTACCGTTCTCTTCAAGATAAGACGGCGAGGCCACTACGGCGTAACGTCTTTCTGCCCCGAGTCGGATGGCAATCATATCAGACGGAACAAGCGTTTCACTTCTGACGCCAAAATCAAATCCGTCCGCGACCACATCAACCAGATTTTCCTCTGTGACGACATCAATCCTGATCTGGGGAAACCGCCGGAGACATTCCAGAATGAGCGGCGAAAGTATCTCGCGGCCCGCTGTGGCAAAGGTATTGATGCGCAATGTGCCAGATGGCGTTTCCTGCTGTGACCGAACGGTGTCAAGCGCCGCATGAATGTCCTTCAGCGCAGGGGTGACCTGTTCAACAAACCTGCGCCCTGCATCCGTCAACGAAACGCTGCGCGTCGTCCGATTGAACAGACGCACTCCAAGCTGAGCTTCCAGCTTGGCGATCGACGCGCTGAGAGCACTCGTGGACATGCCGACGTCCAGTGCAGCGGCCCGGAAGGATCCTTTCCGGCTAATCGCAAGGACAGCGTCAAAATCGGACAGATTATAATTTTTCATTATCCTGAATTCCGGGACGTCTTATGCATTTTTATCCCAATTATCAGAACTACGGCAATCCATTAGATTGATCGCACGAACTGAAAGGAGACAGACCCATGGCCATTGAATTGCCCAGCGTAATTGCTGCCTATTTCGCAGCCGACAAAAAAGCCGAAGCAAAAGCGCTATCCGGATGCTTTACCGAGGACGCAGTCGTCACTGACGAAGGCAACACTTATTCGGGGCGCGAAGCCATCCGAAACTGGATGGCCAACGCATCCACCAAATACACTTATACGGTCGAACCGTTCGCGCTCTCCGAAGAGGATGAACAGATCCTCGTGACCAGTCATCTTGTCGGTAATTTCCCGGGTAGTCCGGTTGATCTGCGCTATTTCTTCGTGTTGCAGAACGACAAGATTTCCGAGTTGGAGATCGTGCCATGAGCCCTTTTCTGATGCTGAATGGAAAGCGTGTCCTCATCACTTCGGGGACACGCGGAGCCGGACTGGCGACCGTTCGGTTGTTTGAAGCGCTGGGGGCTCGCGTCCTGACCACGGCCCAGAAGAAAACGGGCGACGTGTTGAACGAGAACTTCATCGCCTCCGATCTGACAACGCCAGAAGGCGTTGCGAAGGTAGCAAACGCCGTCCACGACCGACTCGGGAAATTGGACGTGATCATTCATATGCTCGGCGGCTCCTCGGCTCCGGCGGGAGGATATGCGGCGCTGGATGACGCAGAGTGGCAAACCGAACTCAACATGAACCTGATGGCAGCCGTCAGGCTCGACCGGGAACTTGTGCCAGCGATGGAAGCGCGCGGTTCTGGCGTAATCGTTCACGTAACGTCTATTCAGAGCCAGTTGCCGATACCAGACGCCACAACAGCTTACGCAGCAGCGAAGGCCGCTCTTTCGCCCTACAGCAAAGCCCTGTCAAAACAGATTTCCCCCAAAGGGGTGCGCGTCGTCCGTGTATCACCGGGCTGGATCGAGACGGAATCTTCCGTGGAACTCGCGAAGCGCCTGGCTGCAGAGCATGACCTCGACATCGAGGGAGGCAAAAAAATGATAATGGATTCACTTGGCGGCATACCGATTGGCAGACCATCGAAGCCCGATGAAATTGCAAACCTTATTGCGTTTCTGGCTTCTGATCACGCCGCGAGCATTACAGGTACAGAATATGTGATTGATGGCGGAACGGTTCCCACTGCATAATCATTGCGTGAGAATTCAACCAAGGAATGGCTTCGATCCACACACGAAGCCGTTCAGCCTACAAAATTCTGGCGGTGAGACAGGGATTCGAACCCTGGAGACGGTTACCCGCCTACACGCGTTCCAGGCGTGCGCCTTCGA
>PABS01000105.1 GCA_002699325.1 Ponticaulis sp.
GATGACGGCAGCTTCGTTATCATGTGGAATTCGTCCACCGACACGACCGACAACAGCGGATATTCGGTCAAGGCGAAATTCTTCAATTATGACGGTTCATCGCGCGACTTCAGCGAAGACAGCATCACCACGCTCTCAACTGCAGCTCTGCTCCGCAATGACAGTGATGGAGATGGCGATACGCTGAGCGTCACTGCAGTCAACGGCACAAGCGCCAATGGCGCAACTGTCACCCTGAATGGCGATGGCACGATCAGCTATGATCCGACGGGCTCGTCCACCATTCAGGCGCTCAATGACGGCCAGACGCTCGATGACACCTTCACCTATACAGTCTCTGACGGAAATGGCGGCACCACGACAGGAACAGTCACCATTACCGTGAATGGTGCAGATGAATCCGGCAGCACCAAAATGGCCATGACCAGCACTGCCGAAACAGAAACAGAGTCGTCTTCGGCTTCAGCTCTGGTTCTGGACAGTGGGATGGTAAAAACAGGCGCACTTACATTCGCAGATGTGGTTCTCCAGAATGGTGAATGGCGTCTTCTTCCGGATGACTACGGCACGTATCCTACACTGACAGTGAATGGTGCGCCATCTCCGGGACGACTCATCGCCCCAGAGATTGAAGGTCTTTCTGACCTTCTGCCGAGTTCTGATGCCGAGGACGTGTTCTTCTCGCCTGACGCGCTTATCCAGGATGAGCTGTCCCCCGCAATCGGAAAGGATCTGGCTGGAACAGGTCTAACCGTGAAAGCTACGGCGTCACTCGAAGACCTCGACCTGTCAGATCTACTTAGCGCGGATGCCACGGGGGCGCTCAGCGAGCATGCCGACATTCCAGAGCTTCTGAACACACTGCTCGGCCCTGGGGCACAGTCAGCCGGTTCCGTTGACTTCCGCGCCCTTACAGGTCCTGCGGCAGATCATTCTGCGGACTTTGCCATGGATCACGCTCTCAATCCTGGCCTGACGCCAATGACCTTTAACCCGCTTCTCCAGGACCTCGACGAATTCGCGGAGCTCCCGGCATGAACAATCTTTTGAGCTTTTGCGCCGCTTCGTCCGGCCTTCACACAAATATTGTCACAGGATGTAGAAACAGCATGACGACGACTTCAAAACTTCTCTGGGCGTCTGCACTGGCCGGGCTTTCCCTCACCACACTTCCCGCTTCTGCGATGACACTGAGTGAAGCTGTTGGTGCCACGCTGTCCAGCAACCCGGCAATTCTTCAGGCCGGTGAAAATCGGGAAGCAACAGAATTCGAGCTGCGTCAGGCGCGCGGAGCCTTGCTTCCAAGCGTAGATCTCGAAGCAGGCTATGCAGAGCGTCGACTGAAAAGTCCGACAACCGGGGGCCTCTACCGCAATCTCGACCCGGCCTATGCGACCGCGACATTGTCTCAGAAACTCTTCGATGGCGGAGTGACCCGATCTGAGATCGCACGTGCTGCAGCCCGGGTCGACAGCGCCTCCTTCAAGGTGGAAGAACGGTCCGAAATGCTGGCGCTTGAAACTGTACAGGCATATCTGGAGTATCTGTTACAGTCTGAAGTGGTGCGGATTTCGCAGGAGAACCTCGCCTTCCATCAGCGGTTTCTTGATGACATCAACCAGGCGATCGAAGGCGGCACACTGACCGATGCCGATCGACTTCAGGGGATCGAACGATCCGAGGCGGCAAGTTCTCGTCTCGTTCAGGCCAATGAAGAGCTTGATGCAGCGGCAATTCGCTTTCTGACATTGGTCGGCGAACCGATCGGCAATGTGACGACACCTGTTTCGATTTCTGGTGCCATTCCGGTATCTCTCGAAAATGCAATCGGCGTAGCGCGGCTGAATCACCCCGCCCTGATGGCCAGCCGAGCGGATGTTGATGCCGCGGACGCGGCCGTCCGCGGCGCACGTGGACAATATTTGCCGACTGTCAATTTTGAGGTCAGCGCTACTGCTGGTGAAGACACGACAGGTTTCGTTGGCGAGAATGAGTCCCTGCAAGCGGGTGTCGTCGCGCGCTGGAAGCTTTATGCGGGGGGCATGCGCGCCGCAAATGAACAGGAGAGAATTCGTCGCGCCAGTGAGAGCCGCTATGGCCTCGAACTCGCCGCGCGCGAAGTTGAGCAAACCCTGCGCATGGCCTGGAGCGAGCGCACAAATCAATCCGAATTGGCCCGGACTCTCTCACGCCAGTCTGACGCGAATGACCGTCTGGTGTCTTCATACCGCGATCAGTTCACCGTCGGCCGACGCTCACTACTGGACGTTCTGGATGCGCAAAATTCCCGCCTGAACACCTCTATTCTGGCAAAGACGTCGGAATTTTCGGCCATGTTTGCGGAATATAAGATACTCGCTGCCATGGGCGAGCTGGTGAATATCATGGAAGGTCAGTATATCGCGCAATCCGAAGCCTATGCCCGCGATGCTTTCGACGTGAAACAGGCTCCTGATACCCTTGCTTATGAGCGCGATGAGTCGCGTCAAACCCCGATCGGCTTCGGGCCTTTCGGAGAATAGGACGACGCGCAAATGGAGGGAGTTTCCGCCGTGGTCGCGGCCCCAACCGCACCACCCGATACGAAAAGCTTCAAAGCTGCATTTCAATCTGTCGCGAACTGGTTTGAACGTCCCTCCTCCGACACGGTGCTGTTTTCCAGCTTTCCGGAAGAGTCGCTCACGGGCGACTCACCGGATGACGTAGAACGGCTCGCGTCTCGTATCGGCCTGGATGTAGAGACGCTGTCTCTGAAGGCCTGCAGATCGGGCCAGTTTGAAACACCTGTTATTCTGGTTTTCTCTGACGGCAGCTCCCAAGCCTTTCTCGATCGGAATGATGCAGGTGAGCTGATCTGTGCGCCCAATGGGGCAGGCGGTGATACCAAACCCGTTCAACTCAAAGAGATCGCGGATCAGGGACTGTCTCACGGCTTTGCCTTCAGAAAACACTATGCCAATCACGACGAAGCGATGAGCGTCGGAGAAGCACCTCGCATTGAGCGCCGACATTGGCTGGTCTCATGTCTCCTACCGTTCTGGCGAAATTATATCCGCGTTGGCGTCGCCGCACTGTTCATCAACATCATAGCGCTCGCCTCACCGCTTTTCGTCATGAATGTATACGACCGTGTGCTACCCAACCACGCCTTCTCCACGCTCTGGGTCCTCACGGCAGGCATTGCGCTGGCGATGATCTTCGATTTCCTTCTGAAGACAGCGCGCGCCGAACTAATTGACCATGCAGGACGCCAGGCCGACCTGCGGCTCTCTCACGTCTTATTCGACAAGGTGCTGCACACCTCGCTCAGCCACCGGCCGCTCTCCACCGGAGAATATGCAAGCCGCGTCATGCAGTATGAGTACGTGCGGGAGTTTTTCACATCGAACACAATTGCAGTGCTCATCGACAGCCTATTCGTCTTCATCTTTCTGGCTGTGATTTATCTGATCGGCGGCTGGCTGGTGATCTTTCCGGCGGCGGCTTTGGTGATCTGTTTGCTGATCGGTTACATCGCTCAGGCGCGCATCGGAAAACGTGTCGCCACAGCTGCCAATGAAAGCGCGCGCCGACAGGCTTTGCTGGTAGAATCCATCTCGACCATTGAGACGCTGAAAAGCATGCGTGCCGAGCCAATCATGCTCAGACGCTGGCGGGAACTCTCATTGAACGCCAGCCTGACATCCGAGAAAATCAAGCAAATCTCTTCAAATGCGTCCCTCGCCACGAATTTCGTGCAGCAGGCAACGCGCATTCTGGTCATTTTTGGTGGCGCTTATGCGTTTGCTGAAGGCGAAATGCCGATGGGCGCAATCATTGCTGTGGTCATGCTGGCCGGAATTGCCGGCGCCCCCATGGGCCAGATCGCCATGACACTCTCACGTTTGCGTCAGGCGCTGTTATCACTGCGCACGCTGGACAGCATTATGGAGCTTGAGGAAGACCGGCCTTCCACAACGGGTTTCGTCAACCGGCAGGTGACCAGAGGCAGCTTTGCCTTTGAGAATGTCTCTTTCGCATATCCGGGCTCAGATCATGCTGTCGTTGAGGGATTCAACCTGTCTGTCGCTCCCGGTGAGCGCGTTGGCATTATCGGGCGCATTGGTTCGGGGAAAACGACAATCGGCCGACTTCTGGGTGGGCTCTATATGCCGGCCGAAGGACGACTTAAGATTGATGGCGTCGATAGCCGTCAGTACCATGTCGCCGAAATCCGCTCAGCGGTATCCATCGCCGGACAATCCTCCGATCTGTTCTCCGGCACGGTAAAAGAGAACCTCGTTCTCGGGCGCTCTGACGTCACCGATGAGGAATTGCTCGAAGTGTGTGAACGCACTGGCGTCGACCAGATTATTGGCGCACATCCACGCGGCTTTGACATGCCGGTTGGCGAACGCGGTAATAACCTCTCCACGGGTCAGAAACAGGCGCTGACCATTACTCGCCTCCTCCTGTCCCAACCGAAAATCGTTTTTCTTGATGAGCCCTCCGGCGCAATGGACCTGGCCAGCGAGCAGCAACTGATCAAATGCCTGAGGGGCGCATTTCCACCCGAGACCACGCTGGTCATGGCAACGCACCGCCATTCCATGCTGGAATTGGTGGATCGACTGGTCGTCATGGATAAAGGACGCGTGGTGGCTGATGGCCCGAAAAACGACGTGATCGCGGCCATGAGACAGGGCGGCAAATCATGAGAGAGGCCGAACCCCCACCCATTTTTGCACGCTATATCGTGGTTGTCGCCGGACTGACGGTTCTTGGCTTTCTGGCCTGGGCCGCCTGGGCTGAAGTAGATGAAATCGCCCGCGGCACGGGTAAGGTCATCCCGGTTTCCAAGACACAGATTGTGCAAACTTCCGAGCCTGGCATCGTTCAGGACATTCCCGTGCGTCTTGGTCAGGCGGTCAAAAAAGGCAGTTTGCTGGTTCAGCTCGAGAACGTCACCACCCAATCCTCGCTGGGAGAGGCAGCCGCAAAAGCGCGCGCACTGGAGGTGAAACTATCCAGGCTTTCGCTGATTGAGGCCGGCGATCTCAACAAGGGTTTTGCGTGTCCAGATGCGGTGGCAGCTATTGATCCAGGCGTGTGTGCAAATGAGGCCCAGTTATACAATGCAGACCGTGAGGCCTATCTGAATGAGGTTCAGGTTCTGCGTACACGAGTCGCCCAGAAGCGGAGCGAACTGTCTGAAATACAGGCGAATATTACGCGTCTAAAGGACAATATCGCTGGTGTTGAGCGCCAGCTGGAGCTCTATGCACCTCTGAAAGAAAAACAGTTGATTGCAGAAAGCGATGTTCTGGCGACTGAGCGCGAACTGACAGATCTGAAAGGCGAGCTGGCGGTTTATCAGGAAAGCATACCACGCATTAATGGCGCGATCAGCGAAGCTCAGCTCATGGCCAACAACGCCATGATTGAGTTACGCCAGGAAGCCCTCGCAGAGAAGGCTCAGGTATTAGCTGAACTTTCTATCGTCGAAAATACCATTGAAGGCGCCGAAGACCGGGTTCGCCGCACGGACATACGTTCCCCGGTGGATGGGGTGGTGAACACGCTCGATGTGAACACGATTGGCGCCTATGTCGAACCGGGATCTGTAATCGCCGGCGTCGTACCTACAGCCGATACGCTTCTCGTGGAAGCGCGCATATCACCGCGAGATGTCGCATTTGTGCGGGCCGGTCAGAAGGCACTGGTCAAGATTACGGCCTATGACTTTTCGATATTTGGTGGCCTTGAAGGGCACGTCGCAAATATCTCAGCAGACAGCCTGGTCGATAAGGAAAGCGGAGAGGCCTTCTACATTGTGCAGATTGAAACAGATCGATCTCAGCTTCAAAGAAGTGGGCAGGATTATCCGATCATTCCGGGCATGATTGCCCAGGCGGAGATATTGACCGGACGCAAATCCATTCTCTCTTATCTCTTGAAACCTATCAACAAGGCCCGACAGGAAGCCTTGACCGAACGATAAACTGCGATTGCTCCTCTCAGTCCACCAGCTCGTTCAAAACTCTTCATCCCCTCTCAGAAATCTCCTTTACACAGCCATTCCGCTTCTTTAATGCGATTGATAACTATTCTCATTTGCATATTCTGAGGGGATCATGAAGAAACTTGTATTGGCCGCGTCGGTAAGTGTGTTTGCCCTGAGCGCCAACGCGCAGGATACGACGCCAGCTGAAGACGCAGAGAGCCGTCAGGACGTGATCATCGTCAAAGGTCAGAAAATCGATACGGCGCTTCAGGATGTTGCAGCCAGTGTGGAAGTCGTTACCGGCGCAGAGATTGCGCGCGAGCCTGTCAGCGATCTTTATGACCTCGTTGAACGCATTCCGAACGTCACCTCTTCTTTCGGAGACCTGGGCTTCTCCATTCGCGGTATTGATCAGCGCGGCATTGGAGGGTCTGGCCGGGGCCAGACGCTGACTGTGTATGTCGACGATGCTTCGCTTGGAAATTACACGACCTTTTTCGGGCCGCTCGATGCCTGGGATCTCGGTCAGGTCGAGGTGTTTCGCGGACCGCAGTCGACAAGCTTCGGACGCAATGCGCTGGCAGGTGCGATCTACGTCCGCACACAGGACCCGACCTATGAGAACGATCTGAAACTACGCGCCGAAATTGGCGAGTATGACACGTATCAGCTCGCGATCGCTGGTGGCGGCGCTCTCATTGATGACGTCCTGGCCTGGCGCGGTTCACTTCAACGCCGGGAAAGCGACGGCTTCATTGAAAACACTTTTCTCGGGCAGCCTGCCGATGCAAGCGAACTGACCAGCGGTCGGGTGAAGTTTCTCTGGGAACCGACCTCTGACATCTCCATCATCTCAACCACATCTTACGCCGACAATTTTGCGGGCGAAGATGGAGTTGTACCAAGCGATGATTTCGTACGTGAAGCCCAGTACGATGTCCCTGGCTCAGAGGGGACGGAAACCTGGCTGCAATCCATCAATGCGACATGGGAGATCAGCCCGAACTGGGAATTGCAGTCCATTACCGCATTCCAGAACACCGACTATACCCGGCTTGAGGACTATGATGTTACCCCTGCCCCNATCTCTTCTCTCGACCGGGTAGGAGAAGACCGTTCTGTCTCTCAGGAAGTACGCCTAAAATACTTCGGCGCGCGTCTGAGCGGTGTGCTTGGCGCTTATTACACTGATGCATCGACGGACTATACCGACAGTTTTACGATTCCCATTACNTTCGCCTACCCAACTCTGCCNATTGATAATCTGGTTTCACGAGACTCGTTCATTGATTATTCGGCCGAAAACTACGCCATATTTTTTGATGGTGAATATGCGCTCAGCGACGAATTCGATCTGCTATTNGGCGCTCGATACGACAATGAGACCCAGACAAATGAAGCAGTTTCAGACACGCAAATCCTTGGTGATATTCCGGCTGCTCTGGAGCCACTTCTGCGTCCGCTGACTGGNGTAAAAAGCCAGAACAGCGAGACCGAGTACGACGCCTTTCTGCCAAAAGCGGGTGTGCGCTGGAAACCATCTGACAATTCGACATACGCCTTCGTTGTTCAAAAAGCCTATCGCGCAGGTGGATCTGAAATCTCCGCACTGGACGGCTCGGTCACGCTGTATGATCCTGAATACCTCTGGAATTACGAGCTTTCATCTCGCCAGAGCCTGATGAATGGCCGGATGATCTGGAATTCCAACATCTACTATGCAGACTGGACCGACCAGCAGGTGTCTGTCCCGGTGCCAAGCGCGCCAAATTTCTACACAACAGTCAATGCGGGCGAGTCGACCATTTATGGTCTGGAGACCGATTTGTCCTACGCGGTTTCCGATACACTTCAGGTCTATGGCGGTGTCGGCTATGCCCACACCGAGTTTGAGGACTTCCCGGATCCGAATGATCCAACCAACAATCTGGCAGGCAACAGCTTTCCTTTCGCGCCAGAATGGACCGGAAATCTGGGCTTTGCCTATGAAGCGCCGAACGGCATTTTTGGTGGGCTCGACCTGAGCTACCAGGCGGCCAGCTATTCTGATCAGGAAAACCTCGCTCAGAATGAAGTCGAAGCACGCACCCTCGTAAACGCACGCATTGGTTACGCTTTCAACGAGCATTGGCGCCTGTCGCTGAATGCACGCAATCTGATGGATGAGGAGTACTATACCTTCCTCAACCGGGATTCGACAGGTGGCTTTGCACGCCTCGGAGATCCGCGCGTGGTCAGCTTACGGCTCGACGCGGACTTCTAGGAGAGCGAGCTATGGTGGGAACACTCGCAGGACTAAGTGCCGTGATTGCNGGNATGGCCAGTCTGAGGCTGGCCTGGAGGGGGCAGTCGGCATGGCGTCCTTATCTGATCATANCGGGGTGGGCGCTTCTCGCGCTCGCCCTTTTTGCGTTTTCACTGGCGATTGGCGGTGAGACNGGTATCCCCCTGGCCATCATCCTCATCTCGCTCGCCGGTCTGGCGGCAGTAATAGGAAATCGCGAACGACGTCCCCGCAAAGCAGCACGAGAAAGAGAGGGCGTCATTGATCCCTCGGACAGGGCGAGCCGCTGGTGGCGCGGTGCGCTCCGCGTCATCCTCGCAGGCCCGCTGTCGGGCGCGGCTGCCATATTGGTCGGCGTGGCGCTTGCCAAACAGCTGCCCTTTCAGGATGTTGACGCAGTGGCGCTGGGCGGTCTGACCGTGCCGTTATTATGGGCGGGCGGCATGGCCTGGACTTTGTCGGATGATAAGATCCTGCGCGCCTTCGCCCTTCTGGTTATCGTTTCGCTCGTCTCGTTTATCCTTGCTTTTCTGATCTGACGGAGCCGTCTGATGGCACGCCCAATCTGGCCAAAAATATCATCTCGTTTTGTCAGCTCCATGCTGGCGGGCCATTCCGCGCTCGGCTTGTTGTTTGCCGCACTCATCTACATCGTNTGNCTGTCCGGCAGCGTACTTGTACTGGCGCACGAAATTGACCGGTGGGAAAATCCTGATGCGCCAATTGTGCGNGAAGTTGAGACCAGCGCTCTTGTCACAGCAGCCGAAAACGGCATGCAGAAAGCCCTCGAGGCTGGGACGCATGACTATGTGAGCGTCACAACTGCGGCCGACGGGCACCCCAATTTTTCGGTTCGTTTCGCGGACTTTCAGACCGGCCTCGATGAAACCTTCATGCTGGATGAGGCCGGCGAGATTTTAGGCCCACGCCATGATGGGTTTGGCCACTTTCTGGAGCATTTNCATTTCTATCTGCACCTGCCTCAGACGATCGGCCTGTTTGTTGTTGGTTTAATTGGTGTGGCTTTGCTGTCATCGGTCTGGTCGGGCGTGTTTTCCCATCCGCGTATTTTCAAGGACGCCTTCAAGTTTCGCCGCGGTGGATCGAAACGCCTTGAAGAAGCTGACTTGCACAACCGGCTCAGTGTCTGGGGCCTGCCTTTTCACATTATCGTATCGCTGACAGGTGCCGTCCTGGGCCTCGCAACNCTCGTTCTGGGCATACTCGCTCTCGCCGCGTTCGATGGCGATATGGACCGGGCCGGCGAAGTCATTGGCGGACCGAGCGTGGCCCGCGATGAGACCCCGGCAGAGGTGCCAGATATCGGCATCATGATAGACGGACTTCTGGCAGAGCATCCGGAGGCGAAACTTGCCCGCCTCGGCATCCGGCAGTTCGGAACGCGCGGCCAGACCGTACAGCTCGATCTGGCGACGGCGCGCGATCTAACAATCACTGACCGGCACATATTTGATACCAATGGGACTTATCTCGGCTCGCGCGGTTTCTCAGACGGCTCGCTTGGCAANCAGGTNATCGGCGCCAGCGGCGCGTTGCATTTTGGCTGGTTTAGCGANGGCTGGGTCGCAGGCCTGATCAAAGCGGCTTACGTTATATTGGGCTTTGCCCTCACCTTTATCACCTCCAGCGGCGTAGCGATCTGGATCGCCCGGCGTCAGGACAAGGGAAAGCCTGTTCCCGGTTGGGAAAAAGCCNGGACCGCGACGGTCTGGGGCCAGCCGTTTGCGCTCGCAACCGTTGCAATTGCCGCTCTCGCTGGCCTCTCAGCAGCGGCCCTTCCGCTNTACCTNCTGGCGTGTCTGGCAGCGTTGTCAGCGGGCTTTTTCGTCAGCCGCCTAANGCTCTCACGNGCCTTGCGCGCCCTCACTGCAGGCCTGGTCGTGGGCGTTGTGCTGTTACACTTTGTGAGGTTCGGCCTGATGCCAACTGACAGTGCAGCGCTCGTNNTGAATCTCGGATTGTTGTGTCTCAGCGCNNTGCTCGCCCTGACCATTGAGCCGGTCCGCAAAGCGTTGCGCGTNTCNGGTGGNGAGACACGGNATGTTCANCAAGCGGCAGAATAGCGAGCATGGATGAGGGTCACCCTCTCCGGCTATCAGGTGACCTTCTTCCTGATATGGGCTGAGGCCAGATCGAGAAGAAGGACAACGGCAAAAATCAGGATGAGCGCAGTTCCGACGCGATCATATTCGAACAGATCATACCGGCCGCGCAATTCCTGACCAATGCCCCCTGCGCCAACAAGACCAACAACCGTGGCCATCCGGATATTGCGATCAAGGATGTAGATGCTCAGGCCGATCAGGGCTGGAAGGATTTGCGGAAAGACGCCGAGACGGAGGACATGCAGCGGACTGGCGCCAAGCGCACGCAGCGATTCCTGAGGCTTGGGGTCGCTGCCCTCAATCTCTTCAGCGAAGAACTTGCCTAGGAAACCAATGCCGTGAAGGCCGAGCGCCAGAATACCCGCGACGGGGCCAAAACCAAAACAGAGCACCAGAAACAGCGCACTGATCAGCTCTGGCACTGCTCTGAGAAAGCTGACACCGCTTCGGATCACAAGATAAATACTGCGATGCGGCGTGAAGTTTCGGCTACCGAGCACTGCGATTGGCAGGCTGGTCAATATCGCAAACAGGGTGGCCCAGATGCCGATCTCCACTGTTTCCATCATCTTCCCAAGGAGGAAGAAGAGATATCCAAACCGCTCCACCAGAACGCGTTCNTCCACGAGCTGGGTTTCAAGTTGCAGCGTTTCTGGATTGATCCGCGAAATCTCTCGCATACTGGTCTCAATATGCGAGAAGGCCGGCAACCGCGCCTCATCAAACNCAGAGATTTCGCCCACCGGCGTGCGTTCTGCCAGCGTGACAGGAAACATCTCGCTGGCAATCCGCTCAACCGACTGGCCGATTTGAGATGTGTCCTTCAGGCCGAAAACCTGTCCGGCAAAGCCAAGGGTTTCGGCGAAAAACGTGTCGATTTCCATCCGGTCTGCCGACACGCTAAGGCCGAACAAGACAAGAAGCGAGATGAGGATGGTTCGGACGCCAAATAGCGGTTTCGGTTTCCAGACATCTGGATGGTCTGGTGAACTGGAAGACAGGCTCATGACGCCCCCACCGGCACAAGCGCTTTTGCTCGGACAGGGCCCGGACGCCGTCCAAAAATCTCATCCAGCGCGTCTGGCGTCAGCTCATCAGGCGATCCGTCAAAGACGATCTTGCCGGACTTCATCCCCACAATGCGATCGGCAAACCGGCGCGCCATATCAATCTGGTGAAGAGAGCATAAAATCCCAATCCTGCGCGTCCGACCGATCTCCTGCAGGAGACTCATCACCTTTTCGGACGTCATGGGATCGAGGCTGGCAATCGGTTCGTCGGCCANCAGGAAAGANGGGTCTCGCATCAGCGCGCGGGCGATCCCGACCCGCTGCATCTGACCGCCCGAAAGCTCTCGCGCACGTCGATCGAATTGCTCCGGCTGCAGTCCGACTGACAACAACATTTCAACGGCGCGGGCCTGAACAGACNTGGGATATGCCTGAAAAAGAACGCGCAGAAAGCTTGTCTCCGCGGAGACACCCGCCATGACATTCTGGATAACCGACAAGCGNGGTGCGAGCCCGAAATCCTGATGGATCATGGAAATACGTCGCCGNGTCGCGCCAGACTTCCGGCCCAGAAGCGATTTACCGCCGAGCTCNATACAGCCAGATCGCGGCTGGACCAGACCCACTGCCGACTTGATCAGTGTCGTCTTACCCGAACCTGACGCGCCGAGCAGCACCGTAAATGCGCCCGGATCGAGCTGCAGCCTCAAACCAGAAAGAATGTCAGCCGCATCGCCGTAGCCCGCTCTTAAATCACTGAAACACAATCCTGTTTCGGGTTGCGCACTACCAGACGAAGTCTCTTCACTTAAGGCATGATGACCGGAGACCGTCATCGTGTCTCACTGTCGCGCTTAAGCACTGCGCTCTTATAAGCCGCATCAATCATGCCGATGCTGGACAAGGCCTGTAGCACGGCGTCGGCTGTCAGATTTGTGTCATAGCGGTCGACAATCTTGCCGCCATATCCACGGATCATTTTCGGATCCACGCCTTCAGCCTCATGAATACTGGCCAGCGCCTGTTTCAACTGATGGCGAACCGTTTCACTGACGGTCGGCGAAACCGCCAGCGGCGGGTTCGGGATTGGCTGGGACTTCTCCAGAATTCGCACCCGCCCGGGTGTGATCGATCCCGTATTTACCGCACGCTCAAATGAAACAAAGGAAGCACCTGCCGCGTCGACCAAGCCGTTTTCCAGCGCCATGAGACTGTTTGAATGACTTCCCGTGATGAGGATTTTAGAAAGATCGTTCAG
>PABS01000106.1 GCA_002699325.1 Ponticaulis sp.
GAAACACGGATTACGCTCGCCTCAGATCCCGGACCAGCATTGCACAACTGCGTTTTGCAAAGCATCCGGGACAAGGTTTGTTCCGCCTCAAGCCGCACCGTCAGGGCGCGGCCTGCAAGGCGGGTGGCCAGAACATCGGCGCGCAGCAGCACGCGAGAGAGCCGCCCATAGCGCGCCAGAAGATGGCGGGCATCTACAGGCTTCAGGCTGTCTGGCAGGAGCTTGTATTGCGATTTCACGCGGCGTTTTGACCGCCGCTTGCCGCCTTCAATCACCGGGGTGGTGATGGAAAACGTACAAAGCCTCGGCGTGTCTGCCAGCAGGGCGCGGAGTTCCCGATCCTGACGACGGATCAGGGGCGAGGGGCCGGTATGGTCTGATGTGCCACGCCGCCAAAGGGTGAGCGGGGCGGGTTTGACCAGCCCGCGCTCGATCAGCTGCGCCGCCAGAAACAGGATAAAACACCGCATCTGATGCTCCAGCCGCCGGATATGCATGTAAAGCCCGGCCATGTATCCGAACTGGATCAATGGCATGTCGGCCTCGCCTTCAACATACCGATGCGCATGAGCTTTATTGCGCGCGATATAGGCTGAAAGCCGCTCTGCAATCTCGGCAGGCTCTCTCGATGGAGGGGTATATGCGCTCGCTTCAGGCATGCGGGCATTATGCGGGAGGTGAGGGGGAGGGGGGTAAGATTTTGTGGGGACGGGGAATTGTAAAGTTGTCATCCCGTGCGCGTTGCAGCGCGAAGCGGTGCATTGCAGACACGGGATCTGAGGACCGGGCAGTGCTGGCCGATTTCTAGATCCCGGACCAGCAGCGCATCATTGCATGCTGCGCAGCATCCGGGATGACAAATCTTCTGTAGGTCGGGTCAAGCCCGACCCCGAAATTGTTTGAAATTCGTGTTGGCTCCGCCTTTGTCTACGGGCGAACTACGCGTCACGGAGTCACGCCAAGTCGCTACGGCAAACGTAATTGCGCGAAACCAATCAAACGCCGCAAAGCGCCAACGCATAGTCATTCAAAGTTTTCGCACGTTCTTCGATAAACGCATCGTAGTCATCAGCGAGCGCGCACGCCAACGCTTCATCGGATATCAAATTTGACCGAAGAACTTCTGCAAAGTCTCCGCCCAACCGCTTTTGGCAGTCGACTAGGTATTCGCTTGGTCTTTTATCGCTTATGTCTTTATTCGATTGTGAAGAAAGAAGCACAAAGTTGGCAACACAGTTTATTTTGTTTGCTGAGTACTTCTTGGCTGACAAAAAAGCTTTTGGAAAAAAGTGGTGGTACTCCTTGTCGTTGCTCCAGGCGAGCGCTTTTTGAAGAGTTATCTTTTGTCCAGTTATTAGATCCCTAGGCTGAGTTTGAGATAGCATTAGACCCAACATTTTTGCATGTGCGTTGTTGGCGCGAAACTGTCGAACTTTCCAAATTGAATCCGTAGGCTCGAAAAAACCGATTTCGATGTCGGTCTTTTTTCCTTCCGAGAATGCCTCAATTTCTTTCAGATCATTCGACATCTGCCCGCTGTTCCATCCACCGAAATAACCTGACAGCGTCGTGCGCCAGAACCATTTGGCGATAGCTTCAACATGTTCTTTTTCTAACTTTTCTAACTTACGGAAAATCTCTGCTAAAACGACGAACTGATTAGAGTAGGGAACTATTCGGGCGTTCGGCACGCCGAGTTGAGTACTCAAGAAATCGGCGGATTTCTTATAAGCGTCGACGGTTTCATTCGCCGCTTTCTGAAGCTCGTCCGCACTTTTGGTACGAAGATTATCAATGCTTTCGACGGTGAAGCCGCCACCAGCAGCTGCGGAGAGATTTCTCAGCACCGCTTTGCGCTCAATATCCTCAAACCCTTTAGGCTCTAAAGCTTCGAGAACTTTCCCATCAATAGTGTCAATAAGATCGAATTCTTCGCTCCACGTCGCAGCTCGCATGAGGTCCACGATGGTGAGTCGGGTGCCAGTGCTATTAATGCGCTCAAATATTGGGGCAACGCTATCTATTGGCATATCGCTTAAAGTTACTGTCGCAATAGCGTAGTCCTTGAACCTTCGAAACAGGCCATCAGCTCTAGTTTTAAGGTCTTCTTTGTCAGGCGAAGTGAGTGTGTCCAGGCTGGCAACGTGTTTGAAAAATTCTGCTGCATCCGAGAGTTTTCCAAGGCGGATCTGATGCAACGGCGGATCATCCAATGTCTTGAGATGAAGAAAAGCTTCCGTGCGCAAATCGTAAGCAATGTTCCAAACGCTTTCTGCGTCAGTTCCCGGCCAAAAGAGGGCGCCGCAAATGCAAGACAAGCGCTGCTGACCATCCAGCAGGTAATTCACGGGGTATTCTTGTGGCCGATCAGCAACTTCGAGATCTGCAATACTGTTCTCCGATTGCAGCTTCTGTTTGCTGAGCCAAAGCAACACGCTTCCGATGGGATAGTTTTTTGAGATCGAGTCCAGCAGACTTATGATCTGCGGACGATCCCAAACAAACGAACGCTGAAATTTTGGAAGCAAGATGTCGCCGTCCACAATGCGTCGAGCTAGGTTTTCGATTCTCTCGACCTCGGGCTTCGGGTCTCTCAGCTTGGTGTCCAGTGGAGCTGCGTCAGCCATACTTCCGGTCTCGCTTCAAACAAATTGTCGTGCCTGTAGCGATAAACTTCTCGCTCTTGGCTTTCATTTCTTCTTCGGCCTGTTTGATCGATCGTTCAAGATCTGGCTTGTCTTAATCCACCATGTTCGCGTCCTAGTTGCGGGCCTGTTCGCGGGGCGCGGTCGCGCACGCAGTGGCGATGAACCTTGCCCGGCTTATTTGACGAACTTGGGAGACGCCCCCAGAACTTCGCTATCGACATTGATCACGCGAGGGCGTATAAGACACGAAATCGCTAGTTTCAGACGGCGGCGGCTTGGGGAACCAGGCCGCCGTTTTCTATTCCCGGACAAGTTACATTGATCACCATCAAAGAGATCGAAAAACGTATTCTGAAGACCATCGAGCCTGAGGCGGACGCCATGGGCATTGAGATTGTTCGGGTGCGTATGATGGGCGGGCAGGTTCCGACCCTTCAGCTGATGATCGAAAAAACCGAAGGCGGCACGGACGTTGAAGATTGCGCGAGCTTTTCCCGCGCGATTTCACCGCTTCTGGATGTGCATGACTTCGTGGACAATAAATACCATCTTGAGGTCTCCACGCCGGGCATTGACCGGCCGCTGACGCGGGCCAAGGATTTTGCGACCTGGACCGGCCATCTGGCCAAGGTTGAGCTGGCCATGCCGATTGACGGGCGCCGGCGCTTTACCGGCGAGATTATCAGCGAGAATGACGGCACGGTTATTCTTCATATGGAAGACGAGACCGAGCTGGAGGCGCATATCTCAGAAATGAGCAAGGCGAGCCTCGTGCTGACCGAAGAACTGATCGACGCGGCGCAGGCCAGGGGCGGTGTGCCCGATGCCGAAGACGGCTCGTTCGACGAAATTGAAGAAGAGGGCGATGAGCCCGATATGGAAGAGGATAACGACCAATGAACGCAATTGGCGTTTCAGCAAACCGGCTTGAGATCCTGCAGATTGCCAACGCAGTCGCAGCCGAGAANTCCATTGATAAAGAAATCGTCATTGAGGCGATGGAAGAAGCCATCCAAAAGGCGGCCCGCTCGCGTTACGGTCAGGAGCACGACATCCGTGCCAAGATCGACCCGAAAACCGGCGANCAGAAACTCTGGCGCGTTCAGACCGTNGTCGAAGACGAAGAGCTGGAAGACGAAGTTCAGCAGCTGACCCTGGAGCAGGCGCGCGAGATCGACCCTGAGATCGAAATCGGCGGCGAGATCCGCGAAGAACTGCCACCGTTTGATTTTGGCCGNGTGGCNGCCCAGACGGCGAAACAGGTGATCATGCANAAGGTTCGCGATGCAGAGCGCGAGCGTCAGTATGAAGANTANAAAGACCGGGTTGGTGAGATCATCAACGGCATCGTCAAGCGCGTCGAGCATGGCCATATCATTGTGGACCTTGGCCGCGCTGAAGGCATTGTGCGCCGTGGCGACTCTATTCCGCGTGAAAACTTCCAGAATGGCGACCGGATCCGCGCTTACCTCTATAAGGTGAGCCGCGAGGTGAAGGGCCCGCAGATTTTCCTCTCACGTGCGCATCCAGACTTCATGGTCGCCCTGTTCGCGCAGGAAGTGCCGGAAGTNTATGAGGGNGTGATCGAGATCAAATCCTGTGCCCGTGANCCGGGNTCACGCGCCAAGATCGGTGTGTATTCGAACGATTCCTCCATCGACCCTGTCGGCGCCTGTGTGGGTATGCGCGGCGCACGTGTTCAGGCGGTGGTCGGCGAGCTCGGCGGCGAGAAGATCGACATCATTCCATGGAATGATGATGCCGCAACCTTCATCGTGAACGCGCTTCAGCCGGCGGAAGTCTCNAAAGTGGTGCTCGACGAAGACGAGCAGCGTGTTGAGGTTGTGGTCGATGACAGCCAGTTCCCGCTGGCGATTGGCCGCCGTGGCCAGAATGTGCGTCTCGCATCGCAGCTGTCTGGCTGGCAGATCGACCTGATGACGCTGACCCAGGACTCTGAGCGCTATCAGCGTGAGTTCCAGGAGCGGACAGCTCTGTTCATGAAGGCGCTCGATGCCGACGAAACNCTGGCGCAGCTTCTCGCNTCGGAAGGTTTCGAGACGGTCGAAGAGATTGCNTATGTCGANCAGGATGACCTGGCGAATATTGAAGGCTTCAACGAGGAAATCGCTGAAGAGCTGCAGACCCGTGCCCGGGAATATCTGGAGCGCCTGAATCAGGAACTGGATCAGAAGCGCAAGGATATGGGCGTTGAGGATGCCGTGCTCGAGCTGGAAGGTGTGACCCTCCAGACGGCGGTTGTCTTTGGTGAGAACGACATCAAGACGGTTGAGGATGTGGCTGGCCTGGTGCCGGACGACCTGACCGGATGGCGTGAGCCGGGCGAGAACGGCAAGCCGGTCTTCCAGGCGGGTCTGCTGCCGAAAGGTGAAATGTCAGCTGAGGAAGCNGAGCTTTTCATCATGCGGGCGCGTAACCAGGTCGGCTGGATCGACGATGAGGCACTGGCGGAAATCGAAGCTCAGTTCGCTGAGGAAGAGGTCGAAGAGACCGGTGATGACGGTATGGACCTCACTGATGAGGAACGCGCGCTGATGGCGCTCGATGACCTCTCCGGTGATGCGCTGGANGAAATCGCAGAGCTTGATGACGCTGATTTNAGTGAAGATGTAGCAGANGACACGGACGACGAGGAGGGCGCCGATGATGACGCAGAACCTCGATGAGCCGGACGATTTTGACGACATTGATCTGACAGACGATGGGCCGGAGACGAAAGCCTCCGACCCGCCGTTTCGCATGTGTCTGGCAAGNCGNGAACGCTTGCCAGCCTCGCGCATGACGCGGTTTGTTGCGGCGCCGGATGGCACGGTGACGCCCGACGTGATGGCAAAACTTCCCGGACGCGGTGTCTGGGTGACAACCAACCGGCAGGCGCTGGAAAGCCTGATGGGGGCCAAAGGCGGATTTGCTCGCGGCTTCAAAAAACAGGTGAAGGTTCCAGAAGCGCTCGCCGATCAGGTTGATGAGCAGCTTCTGAAGCGGTGTCAGTCCACAATCGGATTGGCAAAACGCTCTTCAGCACTTATCTTAGGGTTTGATCAGGTCCGGAATGAACTCCTGAAACGCCGACCAGGCTGGCTTCTCGAAGCAAGCAATGGCGCGGAAGACGGGAGAAGACGCATTGTCGGACTTGCGGTGGCGCAGTATGAGAAGGTGCGGGTTGCCCGCGCNCTGACGTCGTCCGAACTGGGCTCGGCAGTTGGCCGGGATCAGGTTATACACGGCCTGTTGAAAACGGGTCGGTTCACGGACATGTGGACAAGGGACTATCGCAGGCTGTACGAGTTTCGTCAGATTGAAGGCGATATTTGGGTATCCTGAGATAGTCGGGTAGAGAAGGCCTGCCTGATGAGGCGGGTCGATGTGGTATTAGAACTGGTGGTCGATGAGCGATACGAAGAATACAAATTCAACAAACGATGGCGGCAGAAAACCTCTTTCTGTGGGTCGCGGCAAGGATTCTGGCACAGTTAAGCAGAGCTTCTCGCACGGGCGATCCAAGCAGGTCGTTGTTGAAAAGAAAAAGAAGCGTATCACCTCGCCAGCCGGTGGCGCGGCCAAGCCCGGTGCAGCTAAATCAGGCGCACCTGCGGGTGCCAAGCCGAAGAACAAGGCGCCGCAGCAGTCAAAGGCTGCGGAACTGGCCAAGAAACTCGGTATTACCGAGGCTGAGCTGCGTGCACGTCAGGCTGCGCTGAAAAAGCGCGAGGATGATGAGCAGAAACGCAAGGCTGAAAATGATGCCAAGGCAGATGCGCAACGTCGTCTGAAAGAAGAGCAGGAACGCCTTCAGAAGGAAGAAGAAGAGCGCGTCGAGGAAGAAGCCCGCCGCAAGGCGGAAGAGGAAGCTCGTCGCGTTGCCGAAGCNGAAGCTGCTGCAGCCGAAGAGAAAGCTCGCAATGAGCGAGGCAAGGCACCAGCACGCGAGGCGGCCCGCAAGCCGGAAGCGCGCCGCGATGCACCTCCGCCAGAGCCAGCTGAAACGCCGCTCAGCGAACTGGGTGGACGTGTAAAATCCAAAAAGGCCAAGCCTGTCGATCCGGCAAAACCAGCGCGCACGCGCGGCGAGCCGAAACGTCGCCAGGGCAAGCTCACAATCGCTGCAGCGCTCGAGGGCGATGAAGATCGCCAACGTTCACTGGCGTCTGTGAAGCGTGCACGGGAACGTGAGCGCGAGCGTCGTATGGCTGGTGGTCAGGACAAATCTGAAAAATCGTCTCGTGAAGTCATCATCCCTGAAACGATCACGCTTCAGGAACTCGCCAATCGTATGAAAGAACGTGTTGCTGACGTCGTGAAATTCATGATGAAGCAAGGCGAGATGATGCGGGCGAATGATGCGCTCGATGCAGACACAGCCGAGCTCATCGTTGAGGAATTTGGCCACACGGTGAAACGCGTGTCCGAAGCTGACGTCGAGATCGGTCTGGAAGGACCGGACGATGACGACAAGGATCTGAAGCCTCGCGCACCTGTCGTGACGATTATGGGTCACGTCGATCACGGTAAGACGTCACTTCTGGATGCGTTGCGCTCAACGGATGTGGTGGCTGGCGAAGCTGGTGGCATCACGCAACATATCGGTGCCTATCAGGTGAAGCTGAAATCTGGCGACAGNATTACATTCCTCGATACACCAGGCCACGCGGCATTCTCTGCTATGCGTATGCGCGGTGCAAACGTCACGGATATCGTTATTCTTGTGGTTGCAGCCGATGANGGCGTGATGCCTCAGACAATCGAAGCCATCAGCCACGCAAAAGCTGCTGGTGTGCCGATCATTGTTGCGGTCAATAAGGTCGACAAGCCGGATGCCGATGCAAGCAAGGTTCTGACCGAGCTTCTGCAATACGACATTCAGGTCGAAGCCATGGGCGGTGACGTTCAGGCGATTGAGGTCTCTGCGAAAGAACGCACAGGACTTGATGACCTGACCGAAGCCATCACGCTGCAGGCCGAAATTCTCGAACTGCAGGCCAATCCTGACCGCGACGCTGACGGCGTTGTGGTTGAGAGCCAGCTCGACAAGGGCCGCGGCCCGGTCGCGACGGTTCTGGTCAAACGCGGTACGCTGAAACGNGGCGATATCGTGGTTGCCGGCATGCAGTGGGGTAAAGTTCGTGCGCTCGTCAATGAACGCGGCAAACAGCTGAAAGATGCTGGCCCAACCATTCCGGCTGAGATTCTCGGTCTGGATGGCGCGCCAGATCCCGGCGACCCATTCGTGGTTGTCGACAGTGAATCCCGCGCCCGTGAAATCACCGAGTATCGTAGCCGGATGAAGAAACAGGCCCGTGGTATTCCAACGGCCAAGGCGTCGCTGGAGCAGATGCTGTCTCGTCTCAAAGACGGCAGCTCGGAAACCAAAGAAGCTGCACTTGTCGTCAAAGGCGATGTGCAGGGCTCTGTTGAGGCGATCACNCAATCTGTCGAGAAAATGTCGACNGACGAAGTCCGCGCCCGCGTCATNTACGGCGCTGTCGGTGGTATTTCGGAGAGCGATGTCCTGCTGGCTCAGTCCTCAGGCGCGCCGATCATTGCGTTCAATACGCGTGCCAACAAACAGGCGCGTGAGCTCGCCGAAAAAGAAGGCGTGGAAATCCGTTATTANTCGGTGATCTACGATCTGATCGACGATGTTCGCGATACGTTGTCCGGCATGCTCGCTCCTGAGAAACGCGAGACTTTCATCGGCTATGCCGAAATTCTGGAAGTCTTCAACATCTCCAAGGTGGGCAAGGTNGCTGGCTGTCGTGTGACAGAAGGCGAAGTGAAGCGTGGCTGCGGCGTTCGCCTGCTACGCGACGATGTCGTGATCCACGAGGGNATGTTGAAAACGCTGAAGCGCTTCAAAGACGAAGTTGCCGAAGTGAAAAACGGTATGGAATGCGGTATGGCCTTCGAAAAATACGAAGATATCCGCGTTGGCGACCAGATCGAGTGCTTCCAGGTCGAAATGATTGAGCGCAAGCTCGAAGCGACCGTCTAAGTATCTAAATTGGAAAAGGCAGGATTTTTCTATCCTGCCTTTCCGGCCTGTTAGGGGATTGTGTTTATCACTTCCCCCATGGCCCGACCTTTAGGACATACCGACCCTTACCACGACACCAAACCGGTAGAGCCGCTTCAACGGCCCGTGCCGGAGGCCGTTCGGATCAAGGGAACCATCACACGAAAAGAGATGAAATCAGTAACCCGTCATGTCCGCTCAGGGCATGTCGGCCCAACATCTGTCTATTACGCTGGCGTAACCGCCCCGGCGATTGCAGCGGGTATGGCCAGCCTCGTTGGCGCGTCGCTGACGCGTGCGGGTCTCTCGGACTACTGGGTGTTGATGGCATCAAGTCTGATTGCGGCCATGGCAGGCATCACCTGGTATCTGATTTTCATGCGCTGGTCGTATCGTCATGATTTCGGCCGTTCAGGGGAAATGAGCAACGACACCATGATCGAAGCGGACGAGTCCGGAGTGTACTGGACCCGTGGCAATACGCGCACCATGGTTCACTGGCAGGGGATTTCGAAAGTCGAGCTATCTGGTGGCTTTATCCGGCTGCATGTTGAAGATGGCGACGATTTCTTCATGCCAAAAAGCTGGTTTGAGAGCCGGAAGGCCCGCCGCGATATGTATCATCATCTGGTAAAGTTACGCGATCATGCGCTGGAGGAAGAGGCGCTCGCAGCCTGATTTCCCAGCCCGGTAAGCCCGAGACGACTTGAACTCGCCAAAACTGAAGACGAGGCTGCACAGGGCAGATGTTTTCTGTTATGCGTCCGCGATGAAACGCAAACAGAATTCAAATACGCCCATGGGGCCGTCTCAGAGACAACTTCGCGCCGGCGAGCTTGTTCGCCATGCGCTGGTGGATATTCTGGCGCGCGAGGAATTCAGAGATCCGCAGCTCCAGGGNGTCTCCGTGACAATNGGCGAGGTCCGTACCTCGCCTGACCTGAAACATGCGACGGTTTTNTGTTCGCCGCTCGTGGGCAGCGATGACGCCGATGCCGTTGCGGCTGCGCTGAACCGGGCGTCAGCCTTCATCCGCGGCAAGCTTGGCCGGATGATTGATATGAAGTATACGCCGGAGCTTCGTTTCCTGGCCGACACAAGCTATGACGAGGCCAATGCAATGGAACGTCTTCTGGACGAAGTAGCCGAGCGCGAAGATTTTGATCAGAACTAAACTGAAAGCGCTCTGCGTTCTGGGCCTTGGCCTGATACTTGCGCCAATGACTTCCGCCCAAGATAGCGCGCCATCTGCGCCCTTTAGCTGGAATGCGCCAACCGGACAGGTAAAACTGGTCCAACGGGCTGATCTCATGCAGCAGATCCTTGCCGGTGAAACGGTTACGGGGTCGTTCGTCCTGACGGACTGCCGTCCAAACGGACGTTTTGAGCCGGGCTTTCGGCTGATCCTGCAGACTGGAGACCAGAAAACCTCTGTTTTTCCAGGCTTTACTTGCGTTCCGGAAACCGGACAGGTTTATGTCGGGCAAAGCAGTATCGTGAAAGACGGGGGTCATACCGGGCTCCAGCGCGCTGAGTTTCTTGATCGGCAGATCGGTGAAACCGGTGAGCGGATCGGATTTTCCATTCGCCTGGAAGCCGGAATGGTTTACATTGAAAGCGGCAATGTGNAGAAGATTTATCCCGTTGACGCCCATTTCGAAATGGCGTTCTTCGCCGCCGTNGCGTCCGAAGGCATGGTGGTATTTGCTGAAGAAGCAACATCGCTTGGTTAAATCTGTCAAATTTACCGTTTAAGCTCGCTGCAGATTCGCAATGGAGCCCGAACGGCATGACAAAGATTGCTCAAAAGACCTCAATTCTATTTGCCTGTGCAGGCGCGCTTCTTATGGGCGGTTGCGTGACTTCNNNNGACTCCGTTGAACCTGCTGCGTCTGCCGACAAGCCGATCGTGATCGCNCATCGCGGCGCCAGCGGNATNTTGCCNGAACACACGCTGGCGGCCTACAAGCTGGCGATTGAGCAAGGGGCGGATTATATCGAGCCCGACCTTGTGATGACAAAAGATGGTGTGCTGGTTGCCCGGCACGACCCATGGCTGTCTGACTCTACAGACATTGCCGACCATCCGGANTTTGNGGGACGNAAGACCACGCTCACTGATCCGAATGGAAATGAGATTACGGACTGGTTTGTCTGGGATTTTTCACTGGAAGAGATCAAGACACTTCGCGCTACTCAAACGCGCNCCGGANGGGATCAGAGNCATAATGGTTTGTATGAAATACCGACACTCCAGGAAATTCTGGAGCTNGCNGGTATTCCTTCAAGAGAGGTTGATATCAGTTTTGGTAGTCGTCACCCCAGGGCCGGTCAGTCGCTTAACATAAACGGCCAGACGGCTTGTCTTTATGTCGAAACCAAATGGCCATCACACCATAAAGCGCGAGGCNTCGATCTTGCTNAAGCTTTGCGCGCGCAGATTCCGGAAGANTTTGAAGGCGCGGTCTGCGACCCGGTGGTCTATATTCAGAGCTTTGAAGCGCCAATATTGAAAGAGCTGAATGAAACGAGCGATTTCAAGCTCATTCAATTGGTCGTGCCACAGGGTTATCGCCCCGATGGCGAGCCGAGCTATGCTTTGGAAGAGATTGCCACGTACGCCGATGGTGTCGGGCCGTTCAAATCGCTTCTTTTTGACATGTCGACGGGCGAACCGAGCGATTATGCGGCCCGGGCGAAGGCGCTCGGGTTGGAGGTTCACATCTGGACCATACGCGATGATGATGTTGCGCCGGGTTTTGATGATGTGGAGGACGAAATTCGTGCTGTGATCAATGCCGGCGCGACGGGATTTTTCACTGATTTTCCGGGTACGGGTCGGCGCGTCGTTGATGGACTGACGCGCTGAGCCTTCGGTTTACAGCATAGACCGCAAGAGGCGGCCATAATCGCAATTGGTGTGGTCGCCCAGATCCATCAGTTTGACGATCTTTTTCAGCTCCTCAATATCCTTGGCTTCAAAAGCGACTGTGTGCAGGAGCTGGCCGGCAATCTGTGCCTGAGTCCACTCCACCTGAGTGGAGCCAATTGTCGTGAGGCGGCGATACTTGTGCACATCGACCACGTCAAAATTGGTGCACAGATCGACAAAGGTCGTCAGGCGATCCGGCTTCTGGCAGGCATATTCTGACAGATGCAGAGATGTTGCTTCATGAACTGTACGCGGGGTGAGCGGGAAAGCAGAGCTGAGCTGGGTGGTCCAGTGCTCCATGCGATCGCGCGTTTCCAGATTG
>PABS01000107.1 GCA_002699325.1 Ponticaulis sp.
CGTCCTGAAGTGCGCGGCGGTACTGATGAAAACTGGGACCGCGCAGAAAAAGCCCTTGCTGATGCGCTGACGGCTGCCGACCTCGAATTCGAATACGCTGAAGGTGAAGGCGCNTTTTANGGGCCGAANCTNGAATTCCACCTNACAGACGCNATTGGCCGGACATGGCANTGNGGCACGTTCCAGCTNGANTANGTCCTGCCNGANCGGCTNGATGCNGAATATGTCGGCAGCGANGGCGAGAAGCACCGNCCNGTCATGCTNCACCGCGCNGTNTTTGGCACNTTNGANCGCTTCATGGGNATTCTCATNGAGAACTNTGCAGGNGCTTTCCCGATGTGGCTCGCACCAACGCAGATCGTCGTCGCGTCNATTTCAGACGATTCCGCNGACTATGCCCGCAAGGTTCACGAGCAATTGACTGCCGCGGGATTGCGTGTGGAGCTCGATCTGCGAAACGAAAAGATCAACTATAAGATCCGCGAGCACTCTGTGCAGAAGGTCCCTTACATTGCCGTTGTCGGCAAGAAAGAGGCTGAAGACAACTCTGTCGCGCTCCGTCAGTTCGGCAGCAAACAACAGATCGTGCTTGAGATGCCAGACGCTGTNGACCGGCTGAAAACTGAGGCCTTGCCACCTGATCTGGCCCGCGCTGGCACAGCTCCTGCTTAGGACTCGACCGGGACAGGGCGAATTGTCATCCTGTCCCGTCTTTTTTTGATTGGTATGCTGTGACAATCGCGTTTGGGTTCTGGCTTTTTATTCTGGGGCTGTGGTGGGCCATCGCCCATACAGGCGTTAAAGGCACGTCTCCACTTCTGGCGATCCTCGGCATNCTGGCCATACCNCTATTGTTCAAACGTCTGCCTGGTCTGTCANTAGACGTTCTGATGTTTATCCTCTTCATCCTCTGGGCGGTCTTCACCAGNCTCTGGAGCGCCGGTGCGGCCGGTCAGNTTTTGACGGTTGACGTCGCGAATGGCATTTACGCTTTGGAAGCGCCCTCGGTGCGCATTGCGCTTTCCGCTCTTGTTTGCGGCTATGCCTATTGGTCTCTGCACCATGTCAAGCTCCACAAATACGGTTCTGCTGTCTGGGCGGCGCGCATTGGGCTCGGAATTCAGGCGATCCTTTTTCTCGCCTGGATTTTCCTCTGGGATCTCGTGCTGGCCTATGGCCGAAGCCAGTCCTCAGACTATCACCTTGAGCAAAATCTCATCCGTATTGTGAATATTTCCGTTGTGATGGTTCCACTTTTTGTTGCGCTCATTCCGGTGAAGAGCGCCCTGGCCAAAGGCGCAGTGTTTATCATTGCCATGACCGGCATGGCTGTGCTGGCCCGCCGTGAAGGCATAGACTCCCTTGCTGCGCAACTGAGCATCATTGGCGTTTCTGGCGCCGTTCTGATGGGACTGCTCCTCGGACGGCAGATATACAGGGTGTTGGGTTACATCACGGCCGGGCTCATTCTCACAATGCCGGGGCTTGCATATGGCGCCCTGCGGTTTCTGGAAACTGCTCGCGATAGTTTGCCGTTATCGGCCCAGGCGCGACTGGACAGCTATGCCTATGTGCTCGACAAGATCCGCCAGAAAATCTTCCTCGGCTGGGGAATTGATGCTTCAAAATCCTGGGATGAGACTCACCTGATCACACTGCCGGACGGTCGGATGGTAGATTACGCTATTGTGCCGGGCCATCCACACAATGCAGCGCTTCATGTCTGGGCTGAAACAGGCGTTGTCGGTGCATTTCTGTTGGCGCTTTTTGCCGCTTTTCTTGGAGAACGCCTTGCGCGAACATCTTCGCGATCGCGTGAGATCGCCTCTACGGGAGCTGGTATCTGGGTTGGCGCACTCGTGCTTGCACTCCTGTCATACAGCCTTTGGAACGACGCATTCTGGGCAAGCATAGTGATCTCCGCATCCGGGGTACTTGCGCTTTCTCGCAAACGTATCCATTCGCGTAGAGGATGGGTATGACCGAAACCATCCATCCAAAAGTGTCCGCCATCGTCGTGACCTTCAGATCCGGCTTCGCGCTGAAGGAATGCCTGTATGCGCTTTGTGTCGAGAAAGACATCAGCGAAATCATTGTCGTAAACAATGGAAATTGCCCGCGCGACTTTGAATGGCTCAAAACCTTCCAGACCCCCGATCACTGCGAATACAAACTCGTATCCGGGCAGGGTAATATCGGCTTTGCGGCTGGCGTGAATCTTGGCGTAAGCGAATCGACGTGCGAACGCCTCCTCATCATTAATCCGGATGCAGTGATCAGGCTCAATTCGATCCAGCAACTCGAAAGCGCCAGACAATCTGGCAGTTCTCCTTGCCTGGTTGGAGGCAAACTCATTTACCCGTCGGGCCGCGAACAAAGAGGCGGGCGACGCGAACTGCTGACACCCTGGAGAGTTTTCGTCACTTATACCGGCCTGTTTGAGCTGGAGCGGAAATTTCCCGCCTTCAGAAACATGCATCGCGAGCATGATCCAGAACCGGAAGGTCCGGTCGCCATGCCGGTCGTTTCAGGCGCTTTCTGCTATATCTCCAGAGAAGACTATGAACGCTTGAATGGCTTTGACGAAGGCTATTTCCTTCATGTTGAAGACATTGATCTTTGCCGTCGGGTCGGAAAAAATGGCGGAAAGGTGATCTACACCCCNCANGCTACGGCNATGCACTATGGTTCCACTTCAAAAGTCTCGGCTTTCTTCGTTGAGTGGAACAAGGCCAAGGGTCTCGCCCGATACTTCACGATCAATTCGACATCAATTTTGGGCAAACTGCTCGGCCGGGCGAGTATTTTAATTTTCGCACCGACGCTGATCGTCAGATCAGCGTTGATCCGGAGCTATTTGCACACGCGCCAGGCTATTCGAGAAATGCTCCGCTAGGCCGGAAACTTACCCGCTCTGGTAAGGCTCGAGGCAATTGGATGCCCCAGAACACCTTCCAGCCAATTGGCCGTCCGGATCATCTCATCCAGATCAATACCGGTATCAAATCCAGCGCGCTCCAGCATGTAGACAACATCTTCTGTTGCGACGTTTCCACTCGCCTGAGGCGCAAACGGGCAACCACCAATACCGCCGCAGCTTGCATCCACGACGTCGACGCCCGCCTTTACAGCCGCCGCCACATTGGCAAGCCCGGTATTTCGAGTGTCGTGAAAATGAACCCGTAGGAAGACGTCAGGTGCATACATCTGCACCTCTTCCAGACGCCGCTCAACGAGCCAGGGGTCTGCCACCCCGATCGTATCACCAAGGCCAACCTCACCAACGCCCGCTCTCTGAGCCTGCGCGGCAAGTCCGCCCACGACGCCATNAGCGATGTCGCCATCATACGGGTCACCAAAGGCCACCGATATTGTCGCGGACAGCGGGATCCCTGCCTCATGCACCAGCGGGGCACATTGCANCAGCATGTCGGCGCTGTCCTGCGGGCTCATGCCCTGATTGCGCTTNCCGAAGCCTTCACCTGCGACCAGAACGAAGTTGATCTCATCAGCTTTTGCATCNANGGCCCGGCGTACGCCCTTTTCATTGAGCGCCAATGCGATGTGCCGCACCGGCTTTGACCGNTCGAGGCCCGCAAAAACTTCTGCGCTGTCNGCCATTTTCGGTACNGCCTTCGGCGANACGAAACTCCCCGANTCCATGCGCTTNACGCCNCATGCNGTNAGGCGNTCAATCAGNTCAAGCTTCTGACTGGTNGTCAGATTNGCNGGATCATTNTGNAGGCCNTCGCGNGGNCCCACNTCTACAATATCAATACGTCTGGTCATCTGTNCTACTTAAGCGCGGCATGGTCCATCTTCGACCCGNACNCCNANAAAATGTACAGGNTCNCCATTCGAATAATTCAGCGCATAGACGGGCTGGCTCTNTCGCATNCANCGNCCNTGNTGTTCGGCCTGCCTGCGGATNTGCTCNANCGCAATCTCGCCCTCGCCTTCNGCTTCCAGATTGATCACCCAGGCCATGACCGGTGCTTCGGTTGCCAATGGCAGATCAGAATCCGAATTGGGGCTAATGCTGACATTCGTACCTGTCGTGAACACAAAGCTCGGCTCCGCATAACCAATCGCCTGGACGCGCACCGGCTCTGGCCCGGAGCATCCGCTCTGGCCGGGCAGGCTACACACTTCGCGAAGCGCTTCTCGTGCTGCCCAGGTTGGCTGCACCCAGGTCTGGGAAGGCAGCACGAACACGCGTACGTGCCAGCCCAGCGAAATGCTGGTAATAAGGGCGAACAGGACTGCCAGCTGATACTTCCGGATAAATGCCGCAATCGCCGTAGCACCCAGGGCCAGCAGGACGATGACCAGGGGCCAGGACACCAGNTCGACCGACGCCCAGCTTGCCATGACATCTTCGGCGCTTGCCGTACGGAAATCACCCGCCGCTTCGGACATCACGCTGTGAAGCCCCAGAGGAGAGATGAAGGCTGCAAACAAGCCACCGCCAAGCACGAAAAGCCCCAGTGAGATCAGACGGCTGACCGGATAGCGCGCACCATTGGCGAGCTGCCAGACGCCATAACCGCAAAGAAGCGCAAGCGCTGGATAGGCTGGCAGCACATAATGGCTCAGCTTTGTGGGGAGAAATTCAAACACCAGCCAGGTCGGCACCAGCCATGCGATAACAAAGATCAGTCCTGCCGCGGCTGGCGCTTTCGCCCGAATGTCACGCACGGTCATGACAAGACCGGGGATCATGAAAAGTGTTGCCGGGAAGAAGTGCGTGAGCAGAAAAACAAGGTGATAGCCTGGAGTGCCGCCATGGCCCTCGGATGCGCCGACGACCTTGTCTTTCAGGTCTTTGCCGATTGCCCCCTCGGCGAACTGCCCGTCCGTCGCCATCTGAATGGAAATGAACCAGGGCAGTACCATCACGACGAACAAAAGCGGGCCCGGCCACCAGACNAGCGTTCTCAGCCAGTCCTCTTTCCAGAAATCCATGACATACCGGACACCCGCTGCGGCCAGCATCAGAATGCCGATACTCTTGATCACCCAGCCAACGGCTTCATCTGCCCCGCCAAACCAGATGTAATTATCGAGGAAGAGCACAATCACGCCGCCACACAACAGCGCTGACCATTTCCAGCTCCGCTCCCACAAACCGGCAAACGCCATGGCGAGGATCACCACCATGGGCGTGACAGGCCCCTTGATCAGGAAGCCGAAGCTGATCGCAAACCAGAAGAGGATGGCGAGCCATTTGGGATGTCGCTCATTGGCTTTCAGGTGNACNAANGCNGCNATCGCCAGCGTCGTAATGGCGACGAGCACCCCATCCGTCTTGGAAATATGCGCCTCNCTGGTNAGCAAAATCCCGGTNCCGAACAGGGCCGCACCAAGAAAAGCNGCNCGNCGTCCGATCAANGGAATTCCAGCCCAGAACAAAGCACATGTCGCCAGAGCGCCGCCAATAAAGGAGGGCAGNCGATAGCTCCAGATTTGCTTGGCTTCGGGNGAGGAGAAGANCGGTTGTGGTTGCGGCCTGCAGCCAGTGAATNCCTGCGGGTTTCTTGTTTCGGAGCCCATCCTGATANCGGATCATGATGTAGTCGCCCGTTTCCAGCATCTGCTTGGAGGCCTGAGCAAACCGCGATTCATCCCGATCCAGCGCTGGCATGGTGAAGACACCCGGTGCCGCCGTGACCAGAGTCAGGCAAAACANGAGGATATAGGCACGCACACCACGGCTCAGCTGATCCAGTATGGAGAAACGATCCATCACAAAAGTCCCAGATTGCGNATTTCTGCCATATCCTCTTTCCTCGNGCATGTCTTCCTCTCGCATCCTGTGACATGAGACGCTATGTGGNCAGGAAGTATTTTTTCCAAAGGAGTCTCGTGTGGCTGAAGCGGTTGAGTTGAGCGTTGTTGTGCCGGTTCATAATGAAGTCGGCAATGCTGCAGTGCTCGCGCGAGAAATCGCCGAGGTGATGGAGGGTCGCGCATTTGAGCTGATCTTCGTGAACGACGCTTCGACAGACGACACGCTTGATGAACTTGTCGCGCTGAAACCCGAAATCCCGCAGCTGCGCATTCTCTCTCATCGCAAGAATGCCGGTCAGAGTCGCGCTTTGCGTACCGGTGTGAAAGCCGCCCGCGCGCCGGTGATTGGCACGGTGGACGGCGATGGCCAGAACGACCCGGCCGATCTGCCCAAGCTCTATCGCCAACTGACCCGCGCGGGAGCACCTGAAAAACTGGCCATGGTGATGGGGCGAAGAGCCAGCCGCAAGGATACNGCCTGGAAGCGATTTGGATCGCGTTTTGCCAATTCAATCCGACAGAAGCTTCTGAACGATGGCAGCGACGACTCAGGATGCGGCACCAAAGTNGTNAANCGCGATGTCTTCCTCGAGCTCCCCTATTTCGATCATATGCACCGCTANATGCCNGCNATGATACGGGCGGANGGTTATGAAGCCGAGTTCGTTGATGTGAATCACCGCGACCGCGAGCATGGCATTTCCAAGTACAACAATTTCGGGCGCCTTGCCGCCGCAGCTTCAGATCTGCGCGGNGTCACCTGGCTCATGAAACGCAGACGTCCGACTGGCGGCGTTGATGAGATGTGATAAGTAGTCTTTACGACATGGACGGAGAACAGGCATCGTGGCTGGTATCTTTGGGCCAGGCATCGCCGCCGCCCGTATCGAAGACAAGCAGCGTGCTTTGGCTGCGCAGACGGATGAGAAACGATCAGGGGGTCACGGTATGAGATTTATATTTGGCATCTTCCCGCTTCTGATCATTCCCGTCGCGATCTACAATCTCATGGCATTTCTCTTCACCGCTGCGCCAGCAGATCCGACCAATGGCAATGCCGCTCCGGCAATTCTCGCGAGCCTTGATGCGCCAATGCTATCCCTGCCAATGGTGTCCGGCGCGACCTGGACCATGACGGGCGGTGATCTTCTCGTACTTCTGGCGCTGATTTTCCTGTTTGCTGAGATCTTGAAATCCACCAGCACGGGCACTGCGACGATCATGAACCATGCCGTTTCCATGATCCTTTTCATCGTCTGTCTCGTGGAATTCCTGTTGTTCAGCAATTTCGCCACATCCATCTTCTTCATCCTGACGATGACGACATTGCTGGATGTGCTGGCAGGGGTTGTTGTGACAATCGTCTCTGCGCGACGAGACTTCGCGGTGGGTGAAGGATTCAGCGGCTAGCGCTGACCACACTCTGAGAATCAGCTGAACAGCAGAATCACACCTGCAAAGACCATCAGGTCCACAACAAGCCATCCAAACCCGTTAAAGGTTTTCGGCTCCGCGGTTGTGTCGACGCGATCAGTCAGCAGAAGAACGTCCTCAGCCACTAGACCAGCCCACCCTTGCCAGATGTTCGGCGTGGGGGTGGCGGGGCGTATGTCTTTGCCGCCTGCCGCGCATCCGTTGCGACCGGCTCAGCCTGACCGATTAGATGTGCGCTCAGCGATGCTGAAATCCACGGTGTCGCAGCCTGATTCGCATTCCGGTCAGTGGCGCGGCGGCCGCCACCTGCCCGATTTTCGGCACGACGGTCCCCCATCCGGCGATTGCCCGCCCGGCGACGGTCGGCATTAGCCGTCTCAGCACGTGCCTGATCCGGATTCGACCAGCGATTCCGCTGGTTGAAATCATNCTGTGCCAAACTGGCACCGAAGCTGCGCTGAATACGTGTCATAGGCGAACTTTCGCAAAGGTTATGCCATTATCTGGGGCAAAGTGACCCAAATGCAACGCGCCATCACTTACAGAAGTTTCATTTGCATTTCTGCTTTGCCGTGGCATATTAGACACATACGCGATGGCCGAAATTGCGTTGTCCCCCCGCAGGTCATCGTGGTGCCGGATTTCCCCTCCCGGCAAGTGCCAAGAGCACAGCGTCACCCCGGTCCTCCCCAAAGGCCGGGGTGATTTGCGTTTATCGACCTTGTAATAGCCCCGGACTCATGGCCTTTGGGCCTTATGTCTGAACTTTCCGTCGTCACCTGGAACATTAATTCCGTACGCCTGCGCGCCCAGCGCGTCGCCGACTTTCTCGCCGAACACAAACCAGACGTGCTTTGTCTTCAGGAAATCAAATGTCGTGAAGCGCAATTCCCATCTTCTGTCTTCNCGGATGCGGGATANCCGCACATCCAGATCTGCGGACAGAAGGGCCTTCACGGCGTCGCAACCATTTCCAGACTGCCGATCGAAGAGCTCACCGCGCCCGAATTTTGCGGTCAGGGTCATGCCCGCATCTCAGCCAGTCGAATAGGCGGCTTCGACCTGCACAACATCTATCTGCCTGCGGGCGGAGATGAGCCCGACCCCACAATCAATCCGAAGTTTGCCCACAAACTCGATTTTCTGGACCGAATGGAGCGAGTCTATTCNGAACACCCNTCCNATGTCCCGCTAATCGTTGTTGGCGATCTGAACATTGCGCCGCAAGAACACGATGTCTGGTCGCACAAGCAGCTTCTGAAGATCGTCAGTCATACGCCGGTGGAAACAGAAAGCATGGCTCGGATCGTGACCGCCGGCCGCTTTACCGATCTGGCCCGGCGGGAACATGACCCGGCGCAGAAGCTCTACACCTGGTGGAGCTATCGCTCGAAGGACTGGGCGGCATCGAACCGCGGTCGCCGCCTGGATCACATCTGGGCCAATCCGGCCGCCGAGCCGCTCGCCATTCCGGGCACCTACCGCATTCACCTCGACCAGCGTGGCGGCTTTAAACCGTCAGACCATGCACCTGTGGAAATGCGGTTTAANAGGCCCACAGCCTAAGCGTTGTCGTAAGCCTCTTTCATCCANNCCTGNACNTCANCNTCGAANTCNTCNGGNGNGGANAGCTTCACAANATGCGAGCACATGGCGNTNTTNGANNCNTCNAGNCGNCCTTCNNNNGCNCGNCCCTTATTGTTGATTCCCANATCAATNCGCNTTTTGGTGGCGGGCGTCACAAGCGCGAACTGCTTGGACCGACGCAATGAAACGCTGGCCTTCTTCGGGCTGACCTCAACATCCCCACCCAGCGAC
>PABS01000108.1 GCA_002699325.1 Ponticaulis sp.
CGGGATATATGCTCCTCAGTATGTCCAGTCAACCATTTTTTTGAGAGAAAAACCAGAAAGTTTCAGCGAACTGAAAGTTTCAATTTTTCACCCAAACCCCTGTATTGAAACGCCTTAACGTCTCGCCTCATGAGAGGCTAACTTGTTCAGAGCGGCGCGATGTAGGCCACTCAGAACATCCAGTCAACCGCCTTTTTCAACCTTTCTGCAAACCATCCGGCGAACCGAAAAACCTGCAATCTGGCGTCAAAAGTGCCCCGCCGCGAAACCGTTAAATGTTTCGCACCCGAGAGCGCTGTGACTGGAGAAGAGGATCGTTTATATGATCCTCAATCCCCTCAGTCAACCACCTATTTCCTTATGACCGTAAGGACCGAATGACCGGCGCCCCCAGCGAAGGCAACAAGAAGTTCCGCATCGGCCTCATAAGTGGCCGCCCGAAACGCGTCGTTGACTGAAGAAGCGCGCTTATAATCCGTGCGCTCTAAAAAGGGCAAGCTGTTTTTCAGCAAAAAATGCACTTAGTTTTCCACAGCGGTGGATAACTCAGCAGCAGCATAAAGCGTCAGGGGCGAGATTGCCCACCAACAGGGCCGATCCATTACCCGGCGTGGATGTACTGCTTCATGGCTTCGGCTTCAGCCTCAGCTGCTGAAATGCGTCGCTTGACCAGATCACCGATGGAAACAATGCCAATCAGCTCGCCTTCGCTCACGACAGGCAGGTGACGAATCCGGCGATCTGTCATCTGCTCCAGCCCCTGCTGAATGCTCAGATCGGGCGTTGCCGTGATAACTTCCCGTGTCATGGCCTCAGAAACAGACATTTCGAGCGCGTCCTTACCGTGGCGCGCAACACGCCGAACGATATCTCTCTCGGACAGTACGCCAACAAGTCGTCCCGAAGAATCAACCGCAACAGCTGCGCCGATCTTTTTGTCATCGAGAACTTCAGCCGCTTCCAGCAAGGTCGCGCTCGCATCGAGTGTGACGACGTTGCCGCCCTTGTCCTGCAGAATATTGATGAGTTTCATGATGTGGTCCTCCTTCGTTCGGCCTCTTCCGGGCCTTTTCACAGGAGTGTGAAGCCAAATCGCGTTTTGAGCAAGTTTCCTGAAGAATGCGCCGCCTGGGCGAATCCACGCGTTCAGGGCGCAGAACCACCGCCTGCCGATTCTGCCCGGGCCAATAAGGCGCCGCAGGGCGCATCTTTCGCCATGCCCGGCTCAATGAATGGCAGCGCAGCCAGACCTCCACTCACAGAACTGAGCAAAGCCGTGATTCCAAATTGAGCGATCGTCGCCGCACTCATGGCCGAGATTTCAGGATTACGCAGCGATCCACCAATGCTCACATCGCCGATCAGCGTGCCCAATGAGGCATCTTTTGCTTCAGATCGGACGCTGAGTTTCAGAGCCTCGGTCCCCAGGTCTACGGTTCCCTCAACGAGAATCAGGCTGTCTTCTGTATCGACCACCGCCGGAGAGAACGTGCCAATGCCGTTTTCGAAGTTGAGCGCCAGCGCTGCGCACCGCGCGGTCGTATATGTGCGATTCTCAGGATCTTCTCCGAGGACCGTGATTGCTTCGCCGATGTCGAGCGCCGCCCCCTCGACCGCGAGCGCCAGAATTTCGGTGTTCGTCGACCAGACAGCCGCACGTCCTTCCATGGAATGAGCCGCCTGCTTGAAGCCGTCCCCTGTGGTTTTCACATCGAATCGCCCTTCCGCCGTGCCCCTGGCATAGGGCGCCATAGAAAGGTTCTCCCAGCTGACATCCGTCAGCTGACCTTCGGCCGTCGTAACCGCGGGCGATCGGGTCCCGTCAATTGTAGCAAAAGCCATTACGCTTCCCTGCTCGAAAGACGCCTCAAGCCGATTAGCCTGCACAACACGTCCTTCAATTGTGAAGTCGAGCTCCAGGCTGCGTATATCAAAGACAGAATCGGTCACGCTTTCGGCCACGTAAGTTACATCACCATCCACGGCATCTAGGCGAGAGAAGTCGATGACCACATTTGGAATCAGCCGGTCACTTTGAGCATAGAGCTCGCGCGCCCGCTTCTGCGCTTCACCGACTGTCTCATCACTGCCGACGCCGATCGGAATCCCGAATACGATACCAAGGTCATCGGCATCGAGCTCTCTGGAGCGAAGATTCGCATCTATGTTTGGCGTCTGCTGATCGAGGTAAATGGTGACTGGCCCTTCCAGATCACTGTCACCGACACGGGTTTGCGGTAGAATCTCAAAGTGAAGCACGGGGGAATCAAAGTCGATATTCATCAGAAGATCGAATGGCGGGGTGTCAGGAGCGGCCAGCCCGGCCAAATCGGCGATATCCGCAAAATTGTCGCCCGACATGCGCAACTGGCCTCTCAACCCTGAATAAGAAGACGTATTTGCGCGGCCATCAAATTCGAGCTTGGTACCAGCCCCCTCGGCCGAAACCATTACCGTACCATCATGAAGTGAACCGCTAGCCTCTCTTATATATAGAGTATCGTCGCCTTCTTCCCGGCGAAACCTGACCTGGATTTCAGTTAGCGCGATCTCATTGATCAGCTTTCTGTAATCGGAGAGCGTTCGATCCGTTTTTGAGTCGTCGCTCTCCTCACGTCCGACCTGAATAGAGCCGTTCGCCGCCTCCAGTTTTGAGATCCACGCGACAAATGGCAGAAATCCAAAAATGTTGGCGCTGGCTTCAAAGTCATCCACCTGCATACGGCCCGGCACACTCACATTGCGTGCAGCGACCGTTGTGATCTGAGGAAACTTCAGGTGCGCGGAATCAACACGTGCATCCTCCGGACCCCAGACCTTCAAACTCCAATTCGCGAATGGCGTCCCCCAGCGCGGCTGTGTGAGACACAGAACAAAAACGAGAAACGCCAGAATAATGGCCGCCAGAACCAATACAGCGATTTTGAGAGGACTGGCGGAGCGAAACGTCATTCAGCTCCAACGCGCCCGGGTCACAGCGGTTCTCTCAAAAATGGAGAAAAGTTCAAAGCGCGCGACAGCTTTTCTCTTTCCTCTAATCCCGGCGACCAAAAGCACGATCAAAATTGCCTGGAATGAGCATGGGAGACAGGCCGTATTTCACATCGCAGGCCTGCACACCTTTTATATGCATCAAAAACTCGTCCACAATCACACGACCATCTTCATCGATAAGCCAGCGTGATCGGTTTGCACTTTCGTGATTGATGGTTTCAGCGCCCCTTATCTCACGGTCAGCCTCGGTGGCGCTGTGAAATGCGTAGATTCGCCGGGCCAGATCCTGGCGCTCATAAAAATTCACCCGCTGAAGAGGTTCAAGCGCCAGTTCGCCAATCGCGCCGTATCGAACCGCGCACTCTATATCTGCAGGCGCCTGAATAGTTGCAATGTCGGGAATAAGCAGTGCGCGGTCGCAGGCACGCGTCCTGGTCTTGAGCGTATTGCGGTAGTCGCTCAGCTTCAGTGTTCCGCCGCCAAGAACCGTTTCGCTCAGCCGTCGCCCCTCATTCTCTGACTGGATCGTCGCACGATCTGGCTCTGAGAGATCCTGTCCAGACCGGTAAAGCCGCAAAGAGAAGTCCTCTCTCAAAATGGGCTCAGCTTCATCATAGACCTGGAAACAGGCGCGTGGGCTCACCTCAACATCTTCAGCCAAAGCCGCCGGAGAGAGAACCAGGCCCAAAACAGCCAGAATATTCCTTATGAGTGCTCCTGTTCTCATCATGCCTTTTCCAATGTCTCCTTATACACTGCATCAGTCTGATACAGTTGCCTTAAATCTTAAGTCTTTCTGAGGCCTACCGACGCAGTTTTACACTCATCTTAACCTAAAATGCGTCTTTTCCCCGTAAAAGTGATGTCTGTAACGTCTCTTCATTGCCTGAAGCGACATGGAATGCGGGACGCACGGGAGTTTTCCGTGCGATGCGCCTGCAGATGGGGAATACGGAATGAAACAAAGCATCCTTCGATTTCGCACCGGCATTCTGGCGAGCATGGTGACCGCGTTTTGGGTCATTCCGACTGCTTATGGACAGGCGGCCCAGTATTCTGGTCAGTTTGAGCTCCCTTATGGCTCTGGCTTCGGCGACTTCAACCGACCTTATGATGCCAATACGCGCGATTCAGCGGGCAACCGCGTGATCGTTGATGGTCGCATTATTCACGGCGACGATCTTTCGACCCTCAATATGGGCATGAACACACCATGGGGCAGCACAGAAGGTACGGGCATGATTGGTCAGTCCCAGGCCATCGGCAACCAGCTGAACGTCATCACCATGGGCAATTACAACACGATCATTATCGACAACAACCAGGTCAATAATGGCGACCAGACAGCCATTCTCAACGGAGAGCTGGACTTCAATGACTAATCTCGTGAAATCGCAGAAGCGAATGACCGCCAAGCTTGCTGCCCTTGCAACGGCTGGCGCCATGGCTGTTTCAGGATGCGTTAGTCCGGTTGCCGGCCCGAGCGGGAACTATGCGACACCGATTGGTTCAGCCCCTGTCACGGTCAACCCGACCCCGTATTCAGCGAGCCTGAACTGTCTTGCGACATTCGCCTTCTCGAACAACATCAAGGCGCCCCGCATCGCCGTTGGTCGTATCCTCGACTATACCGGTAAGGCTGACCTTGAAGGTGGCCGAAAGGTGACACAGGGTGCATCGCTGATGGCGATGTCTGCCTTTGCGAAAGCAGGCGTCAAATTGGTCGAGCGTTTCGATACATCCGTCTCTGAGCTTGAGCTGAAATATGCCAATAACAAGCTGATTGGTGACAGTGCGCCCGAGGGCGGTCAGTTCAGGGAAATCCTGGCTGGGTCTGTACCCGGTTCTGACTTCACGCTTTTGGGCGGCATCACCGAGCTGAACTACAATATCCGGTCTGTCGGCGCCGAAGCATTTGCGGGCGATCAGGACGCATATGACCTGAAGGGCACGGCTGGTGGCAAGATGTTCGTCATCAATGTCGGCATGGATTTGCGTCTTGTCGAAACGCGTTCGCTCGAAGTCGTCGATGTGATCTCATATCAGAAGCAGATTATCGGCCGCGAGATTTCACTCGGCGTGTTTGACTTCCTGAATGGCAATGTTTTCGACGTCGGTATTGGCGGTCGCTCTCAGGAGCCTATCCAGCTCGCCATCCGTTCGGTGATTGAACGCGCTGTCGTCGAAATGACCGCAAACCTCTACGGTGTGCCGGGTCCGACCTCATGCCTCGGCGAAGACCCTCTGTCTTCTGCTGGTGAAACAGGCAATTTCACGCTGATCCCACCAACGATCGAAGCCAATAACGCCGCAACGCGTGAAGAGCCGAGCCGCTGGAATGACAATCGCGACCGTGCGCTCAAAGCTGCGCTGCGCGGCCGTCAGTAATCTGACCGGCCGGGCCTGATCGCCCGGCTCAGAAGTGCATTATAATACAGGAGCGTCTCATGCGCAGAATGACCCTTCGTCTGCTTTCCAGCACTGCATTTATTGCGGGTTTTGCGGCGCCGGCTTTCGCACAGGAAACGTTCCCATCGCCCTCTCCTGACGCCGATGTGGTCATCATCGATCAGGTTCAGCTTGGCGATGTCTTTGCCAATATGGATGTTGTTGTCAGTGGCACAGCGACCGGTGCATCTGCCGCTGCGACAGCGACCGGCAACATCACAACGGCCAACTCGCTCGACAACGATCTCGATTTCGATGCCGCCCAGCAGCAGAATGGTGAAGTCCGCGCTGCGTCNTNGATCTCTGGCGACAATGTCTTCGGCAGCCCGGCNCGCACAATAACAACGGCTTACGGGAACTCGGCGTCCAGCTCGACGACAAACGGCACCGACTTCTCTACCGTTACGCAGACAAGCAATAGCGACGTGGATGCCTCTTCTGCCATCACACTTCTGGAAGTGGGCGACGTCGAAATGACGACGACCGCCTCTGCCAATGTGAATCAGTATCAGACGGAAAACGGCACAAATCGTGGCTATCAGGTTCAGACGGGCAATNCGAACGTTACCGCGACCAATGAAGCTCAAATCGGTTTCGTCGCAAACAGCGGCGCGATTGGCGCAACGGCCACTGGCAACTCGGTGGCGTCCTATGGATCAACGACAACAAGTTATAATGGCGCCCAGCAGATCATGGCCGATGGGACGCGGGTCGCTTCGGTGTCAAACGCCGAAATCTCTGACGGGACCAATGTCGCGGTATCTGCGACATCTGCCGGCAATAACATGAAAGTCGAGAACGAGTTCGGTTATGCCACGCTCGGCCGCGATGTTTCGAATCTTTATCAGGAAAACAGCGCAGACATTGATNCGGACTCTTCCCTGACGCTCACGGAATGGGCCGGCGTATCTGGCTCGACGTCCTACGGTGTCGGGAACTCTGCTCTGATCTCCAATGTCGGTTCAGATACCGGCATGTATGCCATTCAGCAGAACAATGGAGACGTCGCGACACTCGCAACCTTTGAAGGTGGCTCGAATGGCGGCGTGGGCTATGCGAGCTCGACCTCCATCGGCAACGCAGCGACGGCCTCTCTCTGCCATAGCTGCGGATCGAATCCGATTCTTTCGGGCAAAACCGCCCAGCTGAATAATGCCAATATCACATCGAGTGCTTATGCCTCTACCGGTCACGATGGCTATATTTCTGGGTCGGCGACCGCGATTGGAAATTCAGCGACTTATCAATCATTCTCGACTGACTAAGCCTTGTGGGGCCATCGGAAAATGGGGGGATGCGCTCCGGCTTCGGCCGGGGCGTTTTCATTTGTGGCATTCAGCTCAGCGTTTTCTCCATAAGGAATCGTTTCAGACGCTGATCGCCTATCGGGACCTCTTCAGGTGTCACGATTTTAAATCCCATTGCACCAAAGGCTGGCTCGGCCATAAGGCTCGCATGTACCTGTAAACGCTCCGTTTCAGCGTCACGTGCTCGGNTTTCAATCTGTTGATACAGCTTGCGGAACAGCCCCTGTCCCCTGGCTTGCGGAAGAACATAAGCGAAGTCGATATAGCCTGCGCTCTCTACCAGGCTCATAAAGCCGGTCGCGCCAGTCGCGCTTTCAGCCAGTATAATGAATTGCCCCGTCAGTCTTTCTGCCCAGTCCGGACCGGTCCGTGGTGCCGGGACCCATGCCTGACGTTGAGCTTCGGTGTATGGACTATCTCCCGTGCGGACACAGTTAAACATCAATTGTCCAAGCCCATCAAAATCTGAGGGCGTGGCTGACCTTAGAGTCCACGACGAACTGATCATAACATTGTCCTCTCTTCAGGCGCCGCCAATGGCCATAAAAAAGCCCTTACGGATAGTCCGAAAGGGCTTCTGAATTCTGAAGTGGAAAAAGATCTGTCAATCGATGATCATACCAACGCCACCATCGAGCCGGATCGTGGACGCCGCGAACGGCTTGTCGACAATGACTTCTCGTTCAACAGTCTCATAACGCGTCTGAATGGTTGGCGCGCAGACTTCGCGTTGGACGGCGGTTTCGATCAGTTTGATGCCCGGTCCATAACGCCGCAGCAAAGAACGCTCATTACAATTGCGTTGTGGAACCTGCGGTGCACAGGCCAGCTCGCCCCCGGGTTTGTGAACGAGAGCTTCGCCCTTGGCACAGCTGAAACCAGATGCGTTTGCAAAGCTGACTTCACCATTTACCAGTTCACCGATTGTGACCTGCATGTTTGTGCCGGCCATGCAGCGAAAAACCTCTCCCGCATAGTTACCGGAGACGCGCTCGGCATCATCCACGCGAGAGGCCGGATGCGGCGTTCCCGTATCATCAAGACACACCGCTTGAACTGGAAAGACAGCGAATGAAGAAACAATCTGCGGTGCGCAGACTTCTTCCTGAATCGGCACCTGTTCCTGAACAATCTGGCGCTCTTTGACGGAACCTTTGACATTCAGATCAATGACGGATGGAGCAATCGGCTCGGCCATCGGAATATAGCTGCCATTGGAGAGAAACGTCGTCCGGGTATCGACACCCGCCCAGGCGCTCGCCTGTGCTTCGACTTCAACGGAAAACTCGCCACCAATAATATATTGGCTGCCAACTTTCGCCCCGCCCGGCGTGTAGACCAGATTTGGTCCGGGAACACTGACGCCCGGAGGTGTAATCGTATGAGACCCGCCACCATTACAGCATGCAGACCCTGAATGCGCCGGCGGCGAACCGATCGTTGCTCCCGGAACTTTTACGCCTGGCGCGCTCGAACCACCTGCAAAGGCAATTCCGATTGTAGAAGCTGCGATAATCGCGCTTCCGGCTACCAGTGTGTTTCGCCATGAGACAATCATGCCGCGTCTCCCTCAAAAGTCGTTTCTGGAGCATCAAACAGGTTGCGAACTCCCCCACGACACGAAGCTTGGTTCGAATTCATACCCTTTACCCGTGGATAAAGCGTTTACAGACTGGCCCGGACTTTGCCTTTCCAGACCACACGTTCGAAACGGAAGCCAAAGAGAAACAAAAAATGATGGACAGGGCAGTTCACCCCCACACCCGCGCTATCCTTAATGCATGGCGTCGACTGTCATCCGATGAAGGCGCGCCGGGCATAGATCCGCGTGTTGAGGATTTTCCCAATCTTCTGGGAAGCCTCTTCGTCCTGAAACGGACCGAAGACGGTATCTGGCTTTTTGCGAATGCTGGAAAAGATCTGAACATTCACATGGGACGGGAACTGGTTGACCATGACTTTCTCTCTCTGTGGAGAGGGAGAGACCTCTCTCTGGTCAGCGCTCAGCTCGACGCCGTCCGCTTCGGCTCAGCTCCTGGCATTCTGCGCGGCCGTGGCGAGACACTGACGGGCCAGAAAGTCGAACTTGAGATTGCTCTGGCGCCGCTGCGTTCGAAATCTTCCGGCTCAGACCGTATCCTCGGGCTCTATCAGATGCTTGGCGGAGAAGGCCTGCTTTGCGGTCGTCCGATCTGGCGGCATGGCATCAGTGCGATTTATCCACCCGATACNCGGGTCGAAGAACGTCATCTNCGTCTGGTTGCCAGCAACGAGTAGGTCTCCGTTTCACCGGCCANTTAGAAACANAGCGNGCCTTCAGTCGGAGGCGCGCTTTTTNTATACACGTTCAGAACTTAAGAATTGCAGGAACTCCGGTAACTTTATTTGAAACTCCCTGGTTTACTCTGNTCTCAGGAAACCTGTGGGAGGACGCAGAATGCGCGCAGTTGAACTCGATCGGCCAGAAGATAGACTGGCAGATATCCGACAGCGCGACCGCCGTTGCTGGATCAGGGTGAGACATCGTCTGGCGCTTCGCTTCATTACAGAAGATCGCAGAGAAGGCGCAGGTCGGACGTTAAATGTTTCCAGCTCTGGCGTATTCTTCCGCTCCACCATTCCGCTGCGCAAGGACGAGCGCGTGGTTTGTTACATCGAAGGTCTGGGTCGCCTGTCTGGCCGGGTCGTCCGCTTTGAAGACAACCGTGCTGCGGTTCATTTCGAGATCAGTGCAACCAAGCGCGACCGTATGGCCGATCAGCTGACCTGGCTCATCAATGCCGAAAAACTGAACCTTCACGAAGAACGTCGGGCCGATCGCTATGTGCCATCTGAAACCGAAGGTAAGCTCGAGGTGGTCGGCACCAGAGGGCAGACTATTTTATGTACTGTCACCGATATTTCGCTGGTGGGCGTCGCTGTCCGCACCAGTGACCCGCGCCCCGAGATTGGCGAACGAGTGAAGGTTGGAAAAAAATACGGCGTTGTCGCACGTTATGTCGATGGTGGATTTGCAATCGACTTCCGGGCGTAACATCGCGAACATCTGGTTGCTAAGCTTCGGATTCTGAGTTTCAGTTGCTCATCAGCTCATGGAGGGATTGATGAGCAATTTCGAGGTGTCGCCAGAGACGGGCAATAAGGGTAATGCCAATCTCGTCTATATTCTCTATCTCGTCGCGCTTGTCGTCGGCATCACATCCATCATTGGTGTGGTCATGGCTTATATCGGCAAAGACGACGCCGATGAACTCACGCGTTCGCACTATCGCAACCAGATCCACGTCTTCTGGAAGGGCCTGCTCTACAGTATTGTAGGCGGTATTCTGTGCATTGTAGTGATCGGCTTTTTCATTCTGCTTGTCGCCTTCATCTGGTACATTGTCCGCGTCATCAAAGGCATGGACATGCTCAGCAAAGGCAAGCCTTATCCCAATCCGGAGAGCTGGGGTTTCTGAGCCTTTTCCGGGTATTCTGGAACAGCCAGCCCCTGGAACATTGGACGTGCGAACAGATAGCCCTGCATCAACTCGACATCATAATCGCGCAACACATGATATTCCCCGAGCGTCTCAATCCCCTCGCAGATTGGACGGACATCCAGTTCGCGGAGCATGGCCAGCGTGTGTCTGAGCACGACCTGTTTAGGTCGGCTCTTATCCACGTCGCGGATCATCTCCATGTCGAGTTTGACAAAATCCGGCTGGAACCGCGTCAGCAGGTCAATACCGGCAAAACCAGAACCGAAATCATCAATCGCTGTCTTGAACCCCATCGCCTTGTAGGAGCGAAGAATATTCAGCACGTGCTGGGTATCCAGCCGCTCGGTTTCGGTGAACTCAAACAGGATGTGATTAGTTGGGAAATTATGCGTCAGCGCTGCAGCGAGCGTCGCGCGAATGCAGGCGCGCGGCTCATAAACCGCGTTCGGCAAAAAGTTGATCGACAGAAGACTACCATTGCCGGAGAGACCATACCGCGTCGCATCCTGAATGGCAGTCACGCGGCATTTTTGATCGAATGCATAGCGGTTTTCATCATCCACCTGAGAAAGAATGTCGCCTGCGCCTTCCCCGTTTACCCCACGCACCAATGCTTCGTGGGCAAAGACTGATTGCTCAACAACATCAATAATCGGTTGGAATGCCATGCTGATCGCAAGATTGAATGTCTCGCCATTCCGGCAAGCTTTACACGTCATCTAAACCACCCTGAAAGACGAACCGCCATTTGACATTGAAGGGATTAAAAAAACGCTTCCTAAAATTCATCAAATAAAAAAAGGCGCGGAAATCCGCGCCTTTTACTCAATTCACTGCCGTTACAAGACTAGCCGAAAAGTTTCTCGACCGCGGCACGCTCTTCGCGGAGTTCTTTCTCAGTGGCATCCATTTTCGCGCGAGAGAACTCGTTGATGTCCAGGCCCTGAACGATCTCATACTTGCCGTCCTTACATGTGCACGGATAGCCATAAATCACGCCAGGCTCGATGCCGTAAGAACCATCAGCCGGAATGCCCATGGACACCCACTCACCTTCAGCAGTGCCAAGCGCCCAAGAGCGCATGTGATCCACGGCTGCAGAGGCCGCAGATGCTGCAGACGATGCACCGCGTGCCTTAATAATAGCAGCGCCGCGCTGCTGAACTTCAGGAATGTAGGTGTTGTCGTACCAGTCCATATCCACCAGATCGAGCGCTGGCTTGCCGTCAACAGTGCAGTGGTGAAGGTCTGGATACTGGGTCGCAGAGTGGTTGCCCCAGATGATCATGCCATTCACGTCGGTATTGTGCTTACCGGTCTTCTCGGCGAGCTGGCTCATGCCGCGATTGTGGTCAAGGCGAACCATCGCTGTGAAGCATTTTGGATCAAGGTCAGGTGCGTTTTGTTGAGCGATCAGCGCGTTCGTGTTCGCCGGGTTGCCGACAACAAGCACCTTCACATCACGTTTAGCGTGGTCGTTCAGGGCTTTGCCCTGCGGCCCGAAGATACCACCATTGGCTTCAAGAAGGTCTTTGCGTTCCATTCCAGCCTTACGTGGCATTGCACCAACGAGAAGTGCGAAGTCTGCATCCTTAAAAGCAACATTCGGGTCATCGGTCTGAACAATGCCTGCAAGCGTTGGGAATGCGCAGTCATTCAGCTCCATGCAAACGCCTTCAAGCGCGCCGAGCGCAGGCGTGATTTCGAGGAGCTGCAGGATAACAGGCTGATCAGGGCCGAGCATGCTGCCTGATGCGATGCGGAAAAGCAGTGCATAGCCGATCTGGCCAGCAGCACCTGTTACGGCGACGCGAACGGGTTCTTTCATAGTGTACATCCTCGCTTGGCGGACAGTCAGAATGAAGCGGGTTTCAAAACCGGAGACCGGAAACAGTGCTCGATTTTATACTCTCATCTGCTCTGTCTTATTAGACAGCGATGACATGAACCACAGCGAAGGAAATTACAACTACTCGCCTGAAGCTTTCGGCGATTTATCGAGCATGATCAGCTAGGTTTTGTCGGCTGGGAGGCGGGCTGCAACTGGCTCATCCCGGTGTATTCCCGCTTCCCACGTGGCGTATCATCGTCGTCGTCATCATCGCTGTAAGGCAACAGCATGACAGCTATGCCCATGACAACAGAACCAAACGTAATTGTCATGAGAAAGACAAGTGCCACGGTGGCCAACCATTTGAGGTCGGACGCCATGATCAGGGTACGAAGCCCCACAACATTCAGCGTCAGAAGAAGCGTCACGACAGTGAGTGCCAAAGCAAAGCCAATAGCTGCGTAAAAAGCGAGAAATCTGATCAGCTTTGGCATGAAAACCTCCGGCAGCTGTCGCCTGAATAACACGCTCAGCTGCCGAAGTCTGTGGGCCAAATTGCCCCGATTTTTAGTCGTCGGATACCGGCCGGAAAGCCAGCATCACATTGCCAGCACCAAAGCCAAACAAACCATAGCCTGAATTCACGAACAGCAAGCCGTTGCTCGCCACGATTGATGCGTTGTCGATCGCACCACCATTGGCCTCAACACCGTTGAGCGTTTCGAAAGCGCGGGCCGTCTGATACTTCCAGACAAGTTCGCCATCNGTNTTGTCNAGGANATAGAGCCAGCCATCCAGGCCACCGACGACCACATGATCACCAATCACGGTTGGCGCGCCCGAGAGCCCGTAGCCTTGATNACAGCGAGGCGTGAACTTCTTGCTCGCCTCGTCGCAACTTGCTTCGATATTGAAAGCCCAGTCGATTTCGCCGGTTTCCAGATTTACGGCATAGATGCCCTCAGTGATGTGCTCAGGCACTTTCTGTTCTGGAATATCTTTGCCGGGGAAGGAAATAGGCGCGTAAACATGGGTCTCGTCTGCTGCGATACCCCAGTGGATACCGCCTGTCGGACCACCTGTTCCGATGTCCCGACGCCAGACAACTTCTCCATTTTCGGGATCAACCGCCCAGACCGTTCCCGATTTCTGTCCGCCAAGGACGAGGTCACGACCCGCAGCTGTTGTCGCGATAATGGTTGAAGCCCCGAAATCGACATCCCGATAAACGGTTTCTGTATGTGGTACGCAGTTCAGCTGNTTTTCGCTACGACATCCNACCAGATAGATGTCGTTCGCNGTCGCCTGATAGGACCAGTTTTCTTCGCCGGTTTCCAGATCAATTGCGATCAGCGCATCTGTATTCCTGTGTGCCGGAGGAGAAGTCGCCTCACCCGTACCGATGTAAATCTGGCCGCGTTCCACATCGATTGAGGGCGAGTTCCAGACGGGTGCGCCAGACGGGCCCCACAGCATCTTACCATCGCCGCGGTCACGCACAGGTTCGGCCATTGACATGGTGTGATACTCCCAGATGCGCTCGCCGGTCGCCGCATCGAGCGCCACAACTCCACCATGGGTTTTGCAGCATTCGTGTGCGTTGTTCGCGCCCATCATGATCTCAGCCATGGAGACAGGAACGAACACTTTATCACCGTAGAGCACTGGGGTGCCGGTAATCATGGAACCACCGAACAAGGCAGCATCACCTTTCCAGATCAGCTCGCCAGTCATGGCGTCGACAGCGTGGACCTTGCCTGTTCTGTCACCGACGAGAACCGCTTTAGTTCCGTCCGGGAGCTCGCCATAAGCCGCGCTGGAACGCAGCGTCGTTTCCTGTTCGTAGACCCATTTCAAACACGGCTCATCACCCGAAATATTAAAGGCGAACATGCGGCCATCGCTCTCCCCGACCGGAAGGAACAGAGTATCGCCCACCACTGCGGGCTGAGAGCGCATGGAGACAGCCTTTGGGAATCCAATTGACCAGGCAAGCTCCATGTCAGCAAGATCATCGGCTTTAAGCCCAGTATCTTCATAGCTAAGCGTGCGGGAGTTTCTCAGGTCAAAGCCGAAAGTGGAGACGGTGGCAGCGCTGGCCAGATCCGGCTTCGTACGGTCCGCCGGGCATGCCATGGCTTCCAGCCAGGTATCATCGCTGCTGATGTCCTGCCCGAGATAATCTGCAACGGCCTCAATTTCGGCTGAGCTCAACATGCCGCCCTGAGCCTGCATCACACCTGAAATCAGCGAAGAGCGAATCTGCGTTCTTGGATATTGTTGGAGGGCATCTTTGCCCGGGGCGCGCGTTTGTTCAGGATTGTCGTGACACATCGCGCAATTCTGCTGATAGACAGCCTCGCCCGGATGTGGANTAGCGCTTTCATCCTGCGCGANTGCAATGAATGACGCGAAAAANGCGGTGCCTGTCAAAAGGCCCGTTGCAAGCTTTTTCATTTTTCCTCCCAGACACCTGCGGTGTCGCAACATCTTTATAGTTGACTATGACACACCGATCAGATGCTCAAGTCAGGCGCGCATCACATAGATGCGACCTGACCTGAACCTGGGAGTTAATCGGTTAGTTGCGCTCGGATGGCGGGCGTTTAGGAACTGGAGGCAGATTACCCGGGATCCCGTCAGGACGCGCCGCTGCGAGCATACGCTTATAGGCTGGTCGCGCTTCTACACGCTCTTTCCATGCAGCGATCTCTGGAAACTGAGACTCGTCCACCAGGTTGAGTTTTGTCGCCACGTTCAGCGGGAACCACATGATAATGTCCGCTGCAGTGAATTCTGGTCCGCCGAAATAGGGATGCTCTTCNAGCCAGTTCTCNGAATACTGNACCACCGCTTCACTATCGACGAGGGGTGAGCGTTCCGTTGGCGGATTCCGCATCCAGGATCTGTAGTCCATGAACAGACGCGCTGCCAGCGAACCTTCNGCATAATGCAGCCACATAANGTGNGTTGGATANTANTCNCTGTCNANNGCNGGTGTCAGCTGACCNGGCGCATANCNGTTGATGATGGTCTCCATGATNGCNCCGGANTCGACCAGGATCTGATCGCCAATCACCACAGTAGGNACCATCGGCATTTCATGGCCAAGCGCCCGCACCTTGTCCATGCTGGCTCCAAGATCGCCGCGAACATAGACGAGTTCGTATGGCAGACCGAGCTCTTCCATCAGCCAGACAATCCGCTCTGAACGGCGGCCTTCAAGGTGATAGATCGTCACCGGCGGCATTTCCATCGCTGCGGC
>PABS01000109.1 GCA_002699325.1 Ponticaulis sp.
CGGCCCGAAATGAAAATGGCCAGACGTACCGGCTCTTCACGTTCAGACATGCTCGAGATGTCCGTAGCGGAAGGCGGGCTCGCCAATCTGTTTCAGATGGTCGAGCACGTCCTCGGCTTTGTCCTCAGCAACACAAAGCACCATGCCTATGCCCATATTGAAGGTGCGCCACATCTCAGCGTCTTCAACGTTTCCAACTTCCTGCATCCATTTGAAGACAGCCGGTGGGGTGAAATCCCCGGTGTCTGCGACAGGCTTCAGCCCTTTTGGAAGCATGCGCGGCAGGTTCTCAGTCACACCACCGCCCGTAATGTGCGCGAGACCCTTGATACGCTCGTCCTTGATCAGAGACAGAACCGCAGAGACATAGATNCGCGTCGGTTCGAGAAGCGCCTCTCCNAGGGANCGGGATTGATCGAACGGCGCCGCATCCGAAAGCTTCACGCCCGAGCGCTCGACAATTTTGCGGATAAGAGAATAACCGTTTGAGTGCGGTCCTGAGGAGGGCAGACCAATCAGCACATCGCCAGCTTTCATTTCGGTCAGTTTGGGGAGCACATCTTCGCGTTCCACTGCACCGACCACAAAGCCCGCAAGGTCATAGTGACCCGGCTCATACATGCTTGGCATTTCAGCCGTCTCGCCACCGATCAGTGCGCAGCCAGCCTGCTGGCAGCCTGTGGCGATGCCGGAGACCACATCTGTTGCCGTATCCGTTTCCAGATGGCCCGTTGCGAAATAGTCGAGAAAGAAGAGCGGTTCTGCGCCCTGAGCCAGGACGTCATTCACACACATGGCAACAAGGTCAATGCCGATTGTGTTGTGAATGCTGGCTTCCTGAGCCAGCAGAAGCTTGGTGCCGACGCCGTCCGTCCCTGAAACGAGCACCGGGTCGTTATAGCCGCAGGCTTTCAGGTCAAACAGGCCGCCGAAGCCTCCCAGATCAGAGGCGACACCAAGTCGCTTGGTGGCGGCAGCGAGCGGCTTGATGCGCTCAACGAGTTCATTGCCTGCATCGATATCGACGCCGGCCTGCTTGTAAGTAAGAGGAGAAGACTCAGTCATGGTTTCGCGTTACCACGGCTTCCCTGTTCTCGCCATATTCTCCGTCTTTAAACTTCAAAGAATGACTGGTAGGAAAAACACATGAAACGCCTCTCGATTCTTCTGAGTGCCGTGATGGCGCTATTTGTNGGTACTGCAGGCCTTGCGGNCGCCGATACCCGTGACATTTACACCATCGCGAATATCCCGGTTGATAAGACGGCGAACACCTCTCAGGCCGCGGAAGCCCAGGCTTTCGCAACGGCAAAGGTTCAGGGACTCTATCGCCTGATTGAACGCCTCACCTTGCCAGAAGACAGAGCGGCAATTGGCGATGATTTCTATAGTCTCGCCAATGCTAATGAACTTACGGCTGCAGTTGATGTGGATGATGTTCGTCGGTCGTCGACGGTGTATCGCGCCAACCTGTCAGTCGTGTACAACCCCATCCGCCTGCGCGCCCAGCTGGATCAGCGCGGTGTGCCTTATGTTGACCGTCCTGCGCCGAAGAGCCTGATTGTGCCTGTGGCCGGTGGTGCTGTCTCCACGCAAAACTGGAGAGAAGCATGGCCTCAGTCGACCGAGCGCGCACTCAACGCTTTTGTCACCGGCCTCTCTGCTTACAGTCCGGATAGCGACTGGTCTGACCTCCAGCGGGAAGTGAATGCTGCTGGCGCCCGGAACGCTGTTATCGCCGAACTGACGGGATCTGAAGGTTCCTATTCCGTGCGCCTGACGCAGGTGGCCTCGGGTGGCCGGTCAGCGATCGGAACGACCTCACCTGTCGCGACGCTTCCGGATGCGGCACGCGCTGCGTCTGCATATCTCGATCAGGTCTGGAAACGGCGATCCATTATTCGTGGTAGCGACGGTGAATCCCGCGCGGAAGCGACAATCCGATTCTCCTCGCTGGAAAACTGGAATGCATTGCGCTCAGCGCTCTCCAATTCACCCCGCGTTTCCGGTTTTCAGATTGAAGCCATTGCACGTGATGGTGCACTTGTTTCCTTTGTGTATGCTGGGGAAGCCGAGCGACTGACCTCTGATCTCCAACAAAGCGGGATCGTAACGACGAATTCGCCTCAGGGCTGGACCATGCATATTGCAGGGGACAGAAACTACTAGCCGCCAGGTGTGCCATGACGGGTGAGCAATTTTCCCTCGCTTTCCCCCAGCCAATCCTGCCACTGGATTCTCTTTTNTTTGGAGAGCAGGGCGAGACGTCGCTGCGCATTCTGCGTCGCTGGCGGGAATGGCCGAAGCCCTATGTCGGCCTGATCGGCTCGGAGCGGTCAGGGGTGACAACTGTTCTGAAATCCTGGAGCAAGGATGTCGGGGGGCGGTATCTTACGCCAGCTGACTGGCAGGAACTGGATTCGGCGGATGTTTCAAAGCTTCTCAGCGAACCACTGGCGATTGACGATGCCGATACGCTTTCTGCGCCCAACGCCTTGTTGACGTTAATGAATTTGGCGGCGGAAAAATCGACTCCGCTGCTTTTAGGCGGACACCGTGACACCGCGTACTGGCATCAAAGCCCGCCGGATCTTGTNTCGCGTCTGACGGCCATGACGACTGTCACGCTGCCAAAACTGACAGACGACGACATCTTTCGAAAACGCCTAAAGGCAGCTTGCCTGAAGCGCCATATAAGAATTCCGGCCGAGACAATGAGTTTTGTTGAACCGCGGCTGGAACGCAGCTATCAGGCGATCGAAGCTTTTGCGAATGCGTTGGATCAGGCGATGAATGAGACGAGCCGACCGCCGACCATACCGCTGGCCCGCGACGTATTGAATGGTTTTGCTGAGGTGACGGACTCTGGCGAGTTCTAGTCTTTGCCGACAAGGATTGGGATCATGTCGATGACGAGTAAGCCAGACCGCGCCCCNGCCTCCAAACTGGCGCACCCAATAAGCATGACATCACCATCCCGCTTCATTGACCGCGAGCTGTCATGGCTGAGCTTCAATCAACGTGTTCTGGAAGAGGCGGGCAATTCAAAGCATCCGCTGCTGGAACGTCTGAGGTTTCTGTCAATCTCAGCCAACAACCTCGACGAATTCTATATGGTCCGGGTGGCTGGTCTGCGTGAGCAAGTGAGAGCGGGCGTAACACGGCGCGGGCTTGATGGGCATACACCAGCCGAGCAGCTGGTTGCTGTGAATGAACTGGCGTCAACACTGATGGCGGACCAGCAGACGCGCTGGCAGACGCTTCGCGAGGAACTTCTGGCGCAGGACATTCAGGTCCTCGATACGCCGGATATCACCAAGGCGGACAAGATCTGGTTGAGAGACCATTTCATGTCTTACATTTTTCCNATTCTGACGCCGCTGGCAGTCGACCCGGCTCACCCATTTCCCTTTATTCCAAACCTTGGTTTCGCAATCGCCCTGGATCTTGTCTCNAACGCGACCGGCGAGCCGATGAAGGCGCTTGTGCCGTTGCCATCGCAGGTGGCGCGCTTCATTCGTCTGCCGAAACTGTCAAAGGCCCCGAAGCGCATCCGCTTTCTGTCACTTGAGGGCGTATTACGGCTCTTTCTGGATATTATTTTCCCGGGCTTCTCATGTGTCGGGCAGTGCCAGTTCCGCGTTGTGCGAGATAGCGATATCGAGATTGAGGAGGAGGCTGAAGACCTCATCCGTGAGTTTGAAATTCTGCTGAAACAACGTCGCCGCGGACGGGTCGTAAGGCTGAAGCTCGACGCCAAAGCAGAGGAATCGCTGAAGAAGTTCATCATTCACGGCGTTGGCGCTGAAGAGCAGGATATCGTCGAGGTCGACGGTATACTTGGTATGGCGCAGCTTTCAGAGCTGATTGTGGATGAGCGGCCCGATCTTGTTTTTGCGCCATATGAGCCGCGTTTCCCGGAACGTATTCGGGAGCACAATGGTGACTGTTTCGCAGCGATCCGCGCGAAAGACATGATTGTTCACCACCCTTATGAGTCTTTCGACGTGGTGGTGCAGTTCATCAAACAGGCTGCGCGCGATCCTGACGTCATCGCCATCAAACAGACGCTGTACCGGACCTCCAAGAATTCGCCGGTGATCGCCGCGCTCGTGGAGGCCGCTGAATCTGGCAAGAACGTTACGGCGCTGGTCGAGATTAAGGCGCGGTTCGATGAAGAGGCCAATCTTCGCTGGGCCCGCGACCTGGAGCGCGCCGGAGTACAGGTTGTCTATGGCTTTATCGAATACAAGACACACGCAAAGGTCAGCCTTGTGGTTCGGAGGGAAGCTGGCGAGCTGCGAACCTATACGCACTTTGGCACCGGCAATTACCATCCGATCACGGCGAAGATTTATACCGACCTTTCTCTGTTCACAGATGATCAGGCGCTGGGACGGGATGCGGGCCGCATCTTCAACTATGTGACGAGCTATGCTGAACCGCCGGAGCTGGAGAAAGTCTCCATGTCGCCGCTCAGTATGAAGGCGGACATTATCAAACTCATCCGTGCTGAGATCGCCAACGCGAAAGCAGGCAAGCCGAGCGGCATCTGGGCAAAGCTGAATTCGCTGGTCCATGATGAAGTGATTGATGCACTGTATCGCGCCAGCCAGGCCGGTGTGCCGGTCGAGCTGGTAATCCGCGGCATTTGTTCGCTGCGTCCCGGCGTTCCCGGACTCTCTGAAAACATTCGGGTGAAAAGCATTGTGGGGCGTTTCCTGGAACACTCCCGGATTGTGTGTTTTGCCAATGGCGCGCCACTTCCATCCGAGGAGGCGAAAGTCTTTATTTCGTCAGCGGACTGGATGCACCGCAATCTCGACCGGAGGGTCGAAGCGCTTGTGCCGCTTGAGAACAAGACGGTGAAACGGCAGGTGCTTGATCAGATCATGGTCGCAAATCTCAATGATGATGCGCAGAGCTGGGAGCTTCAGTCCGATGGCACCTTCAAGCGTGTCGTTCCGGAAGGCGAGGGCTTCTCTGTGCACGATTATCTGATGAAATACCCAAGCCTCTCCGGACGGGGCGAAGCCATTTCGGCGCAAATGCCACCTCAGCTCGATCCGAAGTCCTATAATACGAAATGACGCGTGCGAGCCGAGAGATTCAGAAACGACCAGGGCTTCTGCGGTTCACCCATTCTCAGAAGCCGCGCCAGCAGGCCGTCATCGATATTGGATCGAACTCCGTCCGCCTGATTGTTTATCAGGTGACGGGACGCAGCATTGTTCAGCGTCTCAATGAAAAGGTTATGGCCGGTCTTGGCGAAAATCTTTCCGAGACCGGCAAGCTCTCGGAGAAGGGCGTTGAATCTGCACTGAAAGCGATCGCCCGGTTTTCTGCGATCTGCGCCTCACTTGGTGTCACGGATGTGTCAGCCATCGCTACGGCGGCGGTAAGAGACGCCAAGGATGGCAAAGCTTTCTGCGAAGCAGCAGAAGAAAACAGCGACATCAAAATCCGTGTCCTGTCTGGCGAAGAAGAAGCGCTCTATGCCGCGCTGGGCGTGGTCTCTGCACAAAGAGATCCGACCGGCCTGATCGGTGACCTCGGTGGCTCAAGCCTTGAACTCATATCTGCAGACGCGGGTGAGTTGGGAAAGGGCAAAACCTATAAGCTCGGCCCCCAGGCGCTGGAGGGAAAGTCCAAGCTCTCAGTGTCCAAACTCTCGGATTTTGTGAAGAAACAACTCCGTCAGGGTGGGGCTATCCCCAAAGCAGAACGATTTTACGGGGTTGGCGGCGCATGGCGCTCGATTGCAGCGCTTCACATGGAACTGAAAAACTATCCGCTTCGCGTGCTTCAGTCTTATTCCGTGCCAGCCAAGGAAATCATTGATCTCTGTGAGACAATTGCGGATGTGAAAAAGCGCCCGGATGATCTGCTGGCGAGTGTTTCAAGTAAGCGCGCAGCGACCCTTCATTTCACAGCCCTAACCTTGAAGTGTGTGCTGGAAGAGTGCGGTGCGAAGGAATTCATCACGTCGGCCCACGGGCTTCGCGAGGGGATCGTTTACGAAAGCCTCGATCCAGAAACTCAACAATTTGATCCACTGCTCGCTGGTGTTGCCACGCTCGCACATACAGATCAGAGACAGGTCGCGTTTTCGCGCGCTCTGCAGAACTTTCTGGATGAAATCCTCTCTGTTCTGCCGCCGGTTTTTGGCGATGACGCAGCGCATGAGCGACGCCTGCACGAAGCCGCGTTTATTCTCGCAGATATCGGCGCCATGCTGCATCCTGATCATCGTTCGGATATCGCCAAGCAACTGGTGCTGCGCGGTCCGTATACCGGGATCAACCATGTCGGCCGGGTCTATCTCGGCCTGATTACTGGTCTCCGTTACAATCGCAAGCATGTGGTGGAAGAGCTGGAGCAAAGCGTGCTGACGCCCGAACAGATCGAGCGTGCCAAAACCATTGCCCTTCTTATTCGTGTTGCCGCAGAATTTTCCGGCCGGACAGAGCGCATTTTGAAACGCGCTTCGATCAAGGCCATGGGCAATCAGCTCGTGCTGACCGTGCAGCCCCGTCACAAGGAGCTTGTGTCAGAAGGCGTCGAGAAACGCCTTGGCCATGCGGCGAGCCATATGCAGCTCGAGCCCGTCATCAAGTGCTGATGACATCAGACTTCCGGCTGCGAATCTTTCAGGTCGGACGTGTCGAACATCTCGATTTGTCCTTTGTTGAAAGTGACCGCCAGTTTGCCGTGAAGCAGGTTCTGAGCGTGCTTTCCGAACAGATCGTATCGCCAGCCTGACATCACTTCTGTGTCTGCCCCGTCACCGGAAGCAATCTTTTCAAGGTCGGACGCATTGGCAACGAGACGTGGCGTGACAGAGGCATCATCGCAGATCTGTTTCAAAAGCACGCGCAACAGATCTGACGCCCCTGCAGGCGATGGCCCGCGATGCTTGGGCCGGTCAACGTCTGGGGCGATCTCGTCCACATTGTCGAGAGCCTCATTGATGGCCGACAGCAGGCCGCCGCCGTGACGCGAATTGGCAAAGCCTTTCGGGACTGACCGAAGGCGCTCAAGCGCCTGAGCATCGCGTGGCCTCTGGTCTGAGATTTCCTGGATGGCATCGTCCTTGAGAATGCGGCTGCGTGGGCGGTTGAGTTCCTGCGCGAGCGCTTCTCTCCAGATTGAGACATTCTTGAGGACGGCAAGATAGTCCTTGCGGTGGCGACGGATTTTCATCCGCTTCCAGGCGTCCTTTGGATCGGTCATGTATAGCTCAGGCGCGCTCAATGCCATGTGGTCGGCCTCAATCCATGACCACCTGTCTTTCGCATCCAGCGTTTCCGCCATTTTGCGATAAGCTGCGCGCAGATGCGTCACGTCACCCAGTGCGTATTTCAGCTGTTTCTGGCTCAGTGGACGGCGGGTCCAGTCTGTAAACTGGGAGGATTTGTCGACCTGATTTCCCGTGAGCTGGGAGATGAGATTTTCGTATGAGATGGAATCACCAAGCCCGAGCGCCATAGCTGCGATCTGCGTATCGAAGATGGGCGCTGGCGGCGCGCCAAGCATACGCGTGAAGATTTCCATATCCTGCCGCGCGGCGTGAAACACTTTTCCGATGTCCGGATCGGCCATGAGGTAGAGAAACGGTTTCAGATCCAGCCCATCGACCATCGGGTCGATCATGCCCTCAACGTCATCTGCTGCAGCCTGAATGAGGCACAGGGTCGGCCAGTAGGTGCTTTCCCTGTGAAACTCGGTATCCACAAAGATTACGTCGCTCTTTGACAGAGCTGTACAGAAGGCGTTGAGCTCCTCCTGGGAAGTGATTACAGAGATCTCGTTGTCACTCATATGCAGCTTCGTTTCTCACTCGCTTGACAAGGCGGTATGGCCTGTGTCGTGTGCGCGCCAAATAACAATCTATGGAGTCTTCCTGAAATGCATCTCTACCGGACGCACACCTGTGGCGAGCTGCGGCAAAGCCATGTGGATGAGACGGTCCGTTTGTCGGGCTGGGTTCACCGCAAACGCGACCATGGAGGGCTCCTGTTTGTGGACTTACGCGATCATTATGGTCTGACGCAATGCGTGGTGACCCCTTCAAACGAAAATTTTGAGCGTTTAGAGCGTATCCGCGTCGAGAGCGTTATCACTGTTGAAGGGAAAGTCGTGTCCCGCGACTCCGAAACTGTGAATGCGAATCTGCCGACTGGTGAGATTGAAGTCCAGGTTTCAACAGTTGAAATCCAGTCTGAGGCCGCCGAGCTGCCACTGCCGGTTTTCGGCGAACCGGACTATCCGGAAGAGATTCGTCTCAAGCACCGTTATCTCGATTTGCGCCGGGAAACCCTTCACAAGAACATGGTTCTGCGTAGTCAGGTGATCACGTCGCTGCGCCGCCGCATGGTTGATCAGGGCTTCACTGAATACCAGACGCCAATTCTCACGGCCTCTTCTCCGGAAGGCGCGCGCGACTTTCTGGTGCCGAGCCGTCTGCATCCGGGTCAGTTCTATGCGCTGCCGCAAGCGCCTCAGCAGTTCAAACAGCTGCTGATGGTGTCTGGCTTTGACCGGTATTTCCAGATCGCGCCATGCTTCCGTGACGAGGATGCGCGTGCGGACCGTTCACCTGGCGAATTCTACCAGCTCGATATCGAGATGGCTTTTGTCAGTCAGGAAGATGTGTTCCAGGCGATCGAACCGGTGCTCGCCGGCGTGTTCGAGGAATTCTCAGGCGGCAAGAGCGTGACGCCCGCCGGTGAGTTTCCACGCATTCCCTATGCCGAAGCGATGCTGAAATATGGCAGCGACAAGCCCGATCTGCGCAACCCGCTGATCATCAGCGACGTGACCTCGCACTTCGAGACATCGGGCTTCGGCCTGTTCGAGAAGATAGTGGGCGGCGGCGGACGCGTGCGCGTGATCCCGGCGCCGAACACCGAAGGCAAGAGCCGCAAATTCTTCGACGATATGAACGACTGGGCGCGCCGCGAGGGCTTCGCCGGCCTCGGCTATGTCACCCGCAAGGGCGGCGAGTTCGGCGGGCCGATTGC
>PABS01000110.1 GCA_002699325.1 Ponticaulis sp.
CCATTCAGGGCTGCCGCATGCTTGCCGCTCTCAACGCCATGCCCTGCCGCTTCCACGCCGATCAGGCGCACGCCCTCATCCTCAATGAAAGGATGGAACAGGCCAATTGCGTTTGAGCCGCCACCGATACACGCCATCACAGCGTCCGGCAGGCGGCCTTCCATTTCCATGATCTGCTCGCGGGCTTCCCGGCCAATAATGGACTGGAAGTCCCGCACCAGCTCCGGATACGGGTGGGGACCTGCCGCCGTACCAATGATGTAGAAGGTGGTGTCGACATTGGTCACCCAGTCGCGCAGCGCTTCATTCATCGCGTCTTTCAGCGTGCCCGTACCGCTTTCCACCGGCACGATCTCCGCGCCCAGCAGCTTCATGCGGAAAACGTTCGGCTTCTGGCGCTCAACATCGGTTTTACCCATGAAGACAACACACGGCAGGCCGAACCGCGCACAGACGGTTGCGGTGGCGACACCATGCTGGCCAGCGCCGGTCTCAGCGATGATACGGGTTTTGCCCATACGCTTTGCCAGCAGGATCTGGCCCAGGCAGTTATTGATCTTGTGTGACCCAGTATGGTTCAGCTCATCACGCTTGAAATAGATTTTTGCCCCGCCGAAATGCTCGGTCAGCCGCTCGGCATAATAGAGCGGTGATGGACGGCCCACATAATGGGTCCACAAATCCTGCATCTCTGCCTTGAAGGCCGGATCTTCCTTGGCGGCCTTATACTCTTTTTCGAGGTCCAGAATGAGTGGCATGAGCGTCTCGGCGACATAGCGTCCGCCAAAGTCACCAAAGCGACCATTCTCATCGGGCCAGCGATCCCAAGCGTTACGCGCATCCATAGTTTCACGTCCTGAAAAAATTCGAAGTCAGTGTCTCTATCCACAACTAAGCGGCGTCAAGCCATGGACTAGCCCTTCCGATGAATTCTCCCCGATTTCGTATTAAGGCTTAGCTCGTCTATAGTCAGCCTGACATGTTGGGAGGCATGGCTTTCATATGAATTTCATTCTGTGGATTTTCATTGGACTCAGCCTGATCGCGCTCTGGCTCTGGTTCGTAGCAGACAAGCGCAATGAAGACCGCATTGCGAAAGAAATGGAGCATGCGCGCGAACAGATTTCGCCCGAATTCTACGCCGAACTCGAAGCCCTGCTCTATCAGGGGCGCAAGATGGAAGCGATCAAACGCCTGCGCGAGAAAACGGGCATTGGCCTGTTTGCCGCCAAACGCGTTGTCGAAACGCTCTGACGGCAATCAGCCTGTAAAAAAAGCNGGGACAGTCCGCCCCGGCTTTCTCCATCAATATCCCTTTTGCTGGATATATTCGAGGATCCGCTGACGGCGGACCTGAGGATCAGGGTGAGTAGAGAGNAATGCCGCTGTCCGGTTCGGATTGGCTTCCTGCATCACNACCCAAAGACGCGCCGCCTGATCAGCGTCNAACCCGGCAGCGTGCATGTAATCCACCCCAGCCAGGTCGGCTTCCAGCTCGGCGCTCCGNCTGTAAGGCAAGACCACGCCCAGATTGCCTGCCACGCTACCCAGTGCACTCACCTGGTCTGCGCTGATTGCGCCATCTGTGGANCCTGCAATCACNGCACCACCAAGCTGGGNGGCACCAGANGTGATTGCTGCCCGGGAGGCCCGNTGGTTGGCATGTCGATAGATNGAGTGCGCGACTTCGTGCCCCAGCACAGCGGCCAGCTGGTCGTCATTCTCGACCAGATTCAAAAGACCGGTATACACGCCCACGCGATTGCCCGGCATGACGAAAGCGTTCACCTCAGGCGAGTCAAAAACACGCACATCCCACTGCTCACCAGCCTTTGGCGAGGCGGCCGCAATGCGCTGCCAGACGCGCTGTACGCGCTGATACTGGGCGCCGGATGTCAGTGTGGGGGTCTGCGCGCTTAATTGTTGCCAGGCCTGGGCCGAAGCCTGCGCCAGCTGGTCATCGCTATAAAGCGCGAACTGCTCTTCACCCGTATAGGGGTTCGCCGTCGTACACGCGGCAACCGAAACCAGAAGGCCGCCAGCTGCGAGACCTGCGGCAATAGCGCGATGCGATCCGCGCAGACTGTTGGGTCGTTTCCTCATCAAGTCACTCATCCTGTCTCTGTCCGTAAAATGCTTACCAGACCGGGCCTCGGGCGAGGCCAATGTCATGCCCTAACAAGCCATGATGGCGGATGTTTGTTCCCCATGACTTGGAACTGTCTTGAGCGGCTTTTCGTTATTTTGATGATGAAAAATTTCACTGATGAAAGATCAGGAAGGACCCGAGATGAGCTACACAGTTGAACTGAAGAAAATCGAACCCGTCACCCACGACACCAATCACCTTGTTTTCAAACGCCCTGAAGGTTTCACCTTCGAGCCTGGTCAGGCGACTGACTTCTCGCTCGATAAAGATGGCTGGCGCGATAAAAAACGCCCCTTCACTTTCGTGAACCTCCCCGAAAGCGACACACTGGAATTCGTGATCAAGGCCTATCCTGACCATGACGGCGTCACCGAACAGATTGCACAGATGAAGCCCGGCGATCACGCAATTATCGAAGACCCATGGGGCGCGATTGAAGATGAAGGCCCCGGCACATTCATCGCAGGCGGCGCTGGCATAACGCCATTCATTGCCATCCTGCGTGAGCGCCTTGAAAAGAAAGGTACGCTTGCTGGCTGCAAACTGATTTTCTCAAACGAGACGGAANAAGACATCATTCTCCGCCGGGAGTTTGAAACCATGCCCGGCCTTGAATGCGTGTTTACAGTCACCGACCAGGATACAGCGGATATCGAAACCCATCGCATTGACCGAGCCTTCCTGACCCAGCACATCGACCCAAATTTCGGTCATTTCTATGTCTGCGGACCCGAAAACATGGTCGACGACATTACAGAGCAACTGAAATCACTGGGCGTGAGCGAAGACCGGATCGTGATCGAAGACCTGGACTAAACCAGCTCGGCGACTTTCTCATAGGCGGTCGCAGCCTGGCGCAGTTCTAATTGCTCCTTCGGGCTGCGATCGNTNGCTCGTGGGCGTTCNTCGGCCAGATCTGCGCGCTCAGTTGAAGCTGACGCGTCGCGCGCGGCAAACGTGTCGCCGACGTCAGGACCAGGCTGTTGAAATGGCCCTGCCGCCGGCGGTTCTACCCCGTCTGTCTTCGGGGTATTCCGGGTATCTGTATTCTGAAGATCTTCGCGAGACTGCGCNGNNNGCTCTGCTTCCGCCTGACGCAGAGCAGACTGCGCCTGTTGCGCGACTTTTCGATCCTGATCGGATGGCTCAGCCGGCGCCAGAGCGGCAGCCTGTACCTGACGCAGCTTGTCGATGGTCGCCTGCGGGTCGCCATCAATGGCTGAGGTATCAATCGAAACCTCACCGCCAATNGCATAGCGCTTGCCATCGGGCCCGACCTGGAATTCATAACTTGGCGACCCGGCAAATTGACCGCCAGTCGCAGCATGTGCCGCCTCATGAGCGCGCACTTCACGGTCACGCTCACGCAGCTCCTTCACTTGCGCCTGCTCTTCCTCGCTCAGCTCATTTTGCTGAGACGGATCTTTTTCACGCTGCGTATCNGCNCCTTTTGAATTGGATGTGGTCGTCCCAGAAGCGCCGGCATAACGAAGCGCCGCATCTGAAATACTGACCTGATCGACAGGCCCCGGTGGCNCCTTCACGTCCGCGCTGGAGACAGGCGGTGACGCTGCTGGCACAGCNNCCTGACTGTTCGGCAGAGCGTTNAATCCAAGAGAGGTGACCTGCATGACCGGCCTTCCTGTTAAGACACGTTAACAGGATACCCCCGATCCGTTCATCAGACGTATCTCAGACCCATGAAATCAGGCCCTTTCCCTCAGCCCTTCGCTAACCATAACCAGGATGATTAAGGCCTTTACCCCCGCACCGCCTGACAAAACGCTTTGATCTTTTCCGCGCTTTTGACGCCCTTTTCGGCCTCTACCCCTGAAGACACATCCACGCCCGCTGCTTTGGTTACCCGCACGGCTTCAGCCACGTTGTCAGGGGTCAGCCCACCGGCCAACAGCCAGGGNCGGTCACAGGCAAAGCCCTCAANTACGCTCCAGTCAAAGCTATGGCCAAGCCCACCCGGGCGGCTCGCATCTGTTGGCGGTTTCGCNTCAAACAAAAACCGGTCGGCCGCAGGGTAGTCCTTCACCGCTTCAAGGTCTGAACGCTCAGAAACCGGCAGCGCTTTCCAGACTTCACCCACCGGTCGCAGTTTGCGTATGGCCGCCAGCACGTCATTGCCTTCACTGCCATGCAGCTGGATGTGATCCACGCCAAGCGCGTCGGCCACCTCAACCGCCTCTTCAGGCGTCGGGTTNACCANAAGCACCACAGTCTCCAGCGAAGGCGCGATGTCCGCGGCGGCGTCCACCAGCACACGCCCATCTTCAAGGCTCACATGGCGCGGGCTCTTNTCGAAATGCACAAGCCCGATCCATCGCGCGCCCGCCTCAGCTGCAGCAGCAATGTCATCGCGCGTCTTCAGACCACAAATCTTGATGTGAACAGGTTTTGCCATGCCGCGTTTCTATCCAAACCGCGCCTCATTCGGCAAATGATTTTGCTTGCGAGACCCTTCCCAAATCACAGCGCGTCACATGGTTTTCATTCGCAAGTGAGAGATGAGAGCCCTAAATATACTCCAGACGAATTGGAGACCCTCATGATCCGCGCGCTTATTGCTGCTGCCGCTGTCACGCTCACACTTCCCGGCACAGCCCTGGCAGAGAACCACAACGAAANCGAAGNCANGGNNCAGATNGGNCCCACGGTCGGCGAGCCGGCCCCGAATTTTGTCGTTGATCAGGTGCTCTCAGGCGAGTCGATCACACTGGCAGACATGACCGGCGATCAGGGCGCTGTCGTGGTGTTCAGCCGTTCGCTCGACTGGTGCCCTTATTGCAAGAAGCAGTCGATTGACCTCAAGGCCGCCGCTGAACCTCTCGCCGAGCTGGGCTGGGAGCTGAACCTTGTCACTTATGATGACCCCGGCGTTCTGGCTGCTTATTCGGCCGAGCAGGAGATCAATTACACCCTCCTGTCTGACACCAACTCGACGATGATCGAGGCGTTCAATCTGAAGAATGAGGATGTACCGCAGGGCAGCCGGTATGATGGCATTCCGCACCCGGCCATCGTCTTTATTGATCCGGCCGGCATAGTGAAAGCCGTCCTTCGTGAAGAAGGCTATAAAAACCGCCCACCAGTCGAAACCGTTCTCGAACAGGCCGAAGCCCTGTTCGAAACCACAGGCTAAACCAGCTCAGATCGCCTTGGCGTGCCGATTGGTCGGCGCGCCCTGAGGCTTGCTATAGGCATCGAAACACTGCGCCACGGCCCGAAGGAGTGCGCGGGCCTCACGCGGCACAGCAACTTTGCTGCCCTTCACCACGCAGACACCCTTTTCCGCGAGTGCGCGCAGGCGCTCAAATGCCTCGTCGAACTGTGAGAGCGGAACGTCGTACAACTGGCAGATCCGGGCCACATCCACTGACATATCGCACATAAGCCGCTCAATGATCATACCGCGTACGCGATCATCGAAAGTCCGGCCGACGCCGCGTGCCAGCGCCAGCTCTCCGCTTCCGATGATTTCAGAATACTGACGAATATCCTTGGAGTTCTGACAGAAGCCACCCGGAAATTCGGAAATCCCTGACGGGCCGAGTGCGATCAGCGTTCGGCAGGTGTCCGTGGTATAGCCCTGAAAATTCCGGTGCAGCTTGCCCGAATGCGCGGCTTTCACCAGCGTATCGCTCTCCAGCGCGAAATGATCGAGGCCAATCGGCGCATAACCGAGNGCGGTGAAAATCTCGGTCATTTTCTCAAACTGTGCAAACCGCGCTTCCGGTCCCGGCAAAACGCGCTCATCAATGGCACGCTGGTGCTTGGCGAACCAGGGCACATGCGCATAGCCAAAGGCTGAGATCCGGTCGGGTGACAGGCTTACCGCCAGCTCTGCGCTCCGTGCAACGGTTTCCGTCGTCTGGTGAGGCAAGCCATAGAGCAAGTCGAAATTGATTGCGGTAATCCCCGCCTTGCGCAGGTCCTCAACGGCCTTGCGCACCAGCATATAGGGCTGCACGCGATTGATCGCTTCCTGGACCGTTCGGTTGAAATCCTGCACGCCAAGGCTCGCCCGGTTCACACCGCACTCCACCAGCGCCGCGATCATGTCCGGGGTCAGGGTCCGTGGATCCAGCTCAACGGAGATCTCNGCATCGGGCCGCAAATTGAAGGCCTCGGAAATGGCCCGCATGACGCGCACCATATCGGTCGCATTCAGGGCATTCGGCGTGCCGCCACCAAAGTGCAAATGCGCCACGCCGCCATGTGCTGGCAACCGGGCCTTCCACAGCTCAATCTCTTTCAGCAGGACATCCACATAGCGGGCAATCCGCTCATAGCCGTTCGGAATAGTGGTATGGCATCCGCAATACCAGCACAGCTGCTCGCAGAACGGCACGTGCACATAAACCGAAATCGCCTCCTGCGCTGAAACACTGCCAATCCACAGATCCGCCGTCGCGCGATCAGGCGTATCCTGAAACTGCGCCGCAGTCGGATAGCTCGTGTATCGTGGGATGGGCAGCTCTGCCATTTCCAGCCATTCACGGCGCATAACTCAAACTCCTTGTATACTTAGCCGCATTCAGGCAAAAAGTTTCCACATTATGAATGTGGCTTTCTGGCGCTGAGACAGTTTGAAGCGGGCAGAAACGGTATTTTGCGCGTTGACAGCCCAGCTCTGGATAGACAGGCCGGACAAATTTTGGTCTACCAGCAAAAATCCTAACCCGATCGCGGAGCAATGCAGCATGCCAGGTGAACTCGTCACGATATTTGGTGGGTCCGGTTTCGTCGGCCGTTATGTCGTGCGCGCCTTATGCAAGAAAGGCTATCGCGTCCGGATTGCGGTTCGTAACCCAGGTCTGGCAGGTGATATGCGTCTGGCGGGTGATGTTGGTCAGGTCCAGATCGTTCAGGCCAATGTCCGCAATCGCCCCTCAATTGAACGTGCGCTTGATGGCGCCTGGGGCGTTGTGAACCTCACAGGTATTCTCTACGAAAAGGGTGCCCAGACCTTCCAGGGCACACAAGCTCTCGGCGCTAAAAACGTTGCGGAGCTGTCTGCCAAGGCTGGTGTCTCGCGTTATGTTCAGATGTCTGCCATCGGCGCAGATGATGACAGCAATTCCGAATACGCACGGACAAAGGCNGACGCNGAAGCTGCGGCAAAAGAATATATGCCAGAGGCCGTCATTGTGCGCCCGAGCATTATCTTCGGCCCGGAAGATGACTTCTTCAACCGCTTCGCAGGCATGGCCCGCTATGTGCCAGCTCTACCAGCGATTGGTGGCGGCGACACCAAAGTGCAGCCCATCTATGTGGGCGATGTTGCCGACGCGATTGTTGCCGGTCTCGAAAATGAAAGCGCNTTTGGCAAAACCTTCGAGCTCGGCGGCCCGGGCATCTATACCTTTAAGGAACTCTACAAGTTCATCCTGAAGGAAATTGATCGCCCTCGCATGATCCTGCCGCTGCCCTTCTTCATCGCCAAGCCAATNGGCATGGTGACGAACGCACTCTTCAANCTCTGGCCNTTCAGCGGACCGCCAATCACAGCCGATCAGGTCGACATGCTGCGGTCAGACAATGTCGTCCACGCAGATGGACCCGTCGGCACGATTCAGGATCTCGGCGTCACGGGACTCGAAAGCATTGAAGCGATTGTGCCGGAATATCTCTGGCGTTTCCGCCCACAGGGTCAGTTCCACCAGCCAAAAGACGCTTAAGCGCGTCTATTCATCTTCGGCGAGCTGCTGCAGGATCACGCGCTCCAGCTCGTTGACGGCCTCAACCGTTTCTTCTGACATCTGGTTCGCCCCGATCACCAGAACCGTGTTCATACCCGGTACTAGCGTGACGCGCGACAGCCAGATCGTGTTCGATCCCGAATGCGAGCGATAAGGTCCCACAATCGGGTCCACGGCCACGCCCCAGCCCATGGCATAATTGGCGGTCTCGTCTGGATAAGGCGCCAGCAGTTTCGCCATTCCGGGCTCATTACGCCCCGTAATGAACACATCCCTGAGAAAATCAGCATGCACGCCGAGCGGCACATGAACCCGCCCGGCAGGCCCCAGCGCGCCGGGGTTGTCCGCGCNCGNATCTTTGCCCTGAGCTGAAAAACCACCAAACAANCCTTTGCCATGCCCTTCAGCCTCCCCCGGCGGTCCCAGCCCCCAGCGCCCGACCTCACCTTCTGGCCGATCGGCGAGCAATGTCCGCTCAAAGACAGACCAGTAATCCGCCCCAGCCTCGTCATACTTTCCCCTGGCATTTGCTTCGATGGCGGCGCCCGCAATCATATAGCCGAGATTGGAATACACGAAGTCGCCGCGCTCACCCTTGGCCGGCTTGCTCAGCACCTCTTCCACCAGTGATCGGCGCTGCTCCGGAAAGGGGCGATCATCCGCGCGGCTCGTCAGAAACCAGATCGGGGATGGGTTCGCCTGCAGCCCGGACCGGTGCGCAAAAAGATCTTCAATCCTGACCTCGCGCCAGTCCTCATGCATTTGATCGGCAAGATCCGGGAAAAGTTCAGGCAAGGTTGCGCCCCAGCTGAGATGCCCTTCCTCCACCAGCCGCGCATAAATCAACGCGGTCAGCATTTTGGTGTTCGAACCGATATGGAATGCGTCCTCAGGCTGCAGCATGTCACCTGAACTCAGCACGCGTTCACCGGCAACAACGGGTCCGATCATCCCCTCATCGCCATAGGCAATCGCAGCACCAAACCCCACCAGGTCATGACTTTTCCGCACCGCCTCCACGGCCGACTGAAGCTCTGCCTGTGTGATCTCACCTGCCTCAACCGGCAGAACCATCAGGCTCAGGGCCAATAATAGACCGCCATAGCGTTTCATCGTCATATCTCTCCTCAGCAGAGGAACACCGCGCCCTCCGGAGCGTTTTTAACACGATACAGACATCACTCTATGGAGGCCTTTATGAAACGTACAGCAACAGCCCAATGGTCCGGCAGTCTCAAAGACGGCAAGGGCAGCCTCACAACACAGTCTGGCGTCCTCAGCGAAAACCCGTACAGCTTTAAAGCCCGCTTTGAAGATGAATCCGGCAAGTCCGGCACCAACCCGGAAGAGCTCCTCGGCGCGGCCCATGCAGGTTGCTTCACAATGCAGCTCTCACACATGCTGGCCGAAGCTGGCCACCCAGCTGACAAACTAGAAACCGAAGCCATCGTCGCTGTCGAAGAAGCTGAAGGCGGCGGCTTCAAGATCGCCTCAAGCCACCTGAAGCTCAACGGCGTCGTACCAGGCATCGACCATGATAAATTCATGAAGCTTGCCAATGAAGCCAAGTC
>PABS01000111.1 GCA_002699325.1 Ponticaulis sp.
TCTTGTTCAGGACAAAATCGTCGACGCCGTTCGTAAAACCGGCGCAGAAGCGGTTCACCCGGGCTTTGGCTTCCTTTCAGAGAACCCGGTTTTCGCAAAGCGCCTTGCAGATGAGAAGATCGTTTTCATCGGCCCGAACCCGCACGCGATTGAAGCCATGGGTGACAAGATCACCTCTAAGGAATTTGCTGCGAAAGCTGGCGTGTCTACCGTTCCGGGCCATATGGGCCTGATCGAAGAAACCGAAGAAGCGGTCCGCATTTCCGGTGAGATCGGCTATCCGGTGATGATTAAAGCGTCTGCTGGCGGCGGCGGCAAAGGTATTCGCGTGGCCTATAACGACGCCGAAGTGAAAGAAGGTTTTCCGGCGGTGCGTGCGGAAGCCAAGAATGCCTTCGGCGACGACCGTGTCTTCATCGAAAAATTCATCGAGAGCCCGCGTCACATTGAAATTCAGGTGCTGGGCGACAAGCATGGCAATGCCATCTATTTGTTCGAGCGGGAGTGCTCAATCCAGCGCCGAAATCAGAAAGTCATCGAGGAAGCACCATCGCCGCTTCTTGATGAGGCCACCCGGAAGAAAATGGGCGAGCAGGCCGTCGCGCTTGCCAAAGCGGTCGATTATGACAGCGCTGGCACGGTGGAGTTTGTTGCCTCAGGCGTCGATAAAAGCTTCTACTTCCTCGAGATGAACACCCGCCTTCAGGTGGAGCATCCTGTCACTGAGATGATCACTGGCGTTGATCTGGTCGAGCAGATGCTGCGCGTGGCATCCGGCGAGAAACTGGCCATTTCGCAGGACGATCTCTCCATCAATGGCTGGGCCGTCGAGAGCCGCGTCTATGCGGAAGACCCGTATCGAAATTTCCTGCCAAGTATTGGCCGCCTTAAGCGCTTTCAGCCGCCTCCGGAGGGTGAGATTGCAGGCGCACCGGGCACCGTGCGGATCGATTCTGGTGTTCGCGAAGGTGATGAGATCTCGATGTTCTATGACCCGATGATCGCCAAGCTGGTTACACACGGAAAAAACCGCGATGAAGCGCTTGATACGCAGCTGGCAGCGCTCGACCGTTATCTGATTGATGGTATTCAGGATAATATTCCTTTCGTTGCAACGGTTTATGGCCAGGAACGCTTCCGGTCGGGCGATATCACGACCGCCTACATCAAGGACGAATTTCCAGACGGTTTCGCAGGCGTTGAACCAACGCAAGAACAGTCTGTGATACTGGCGTGCGCCGCTGCCTTTGTGCATGGCGTCTTCATGCATCGCGCATCGCAAATCTCGGGTCGGTTGTCGCCCACCCCAGAGCCGCGTGAGGATTGGGTGGTGATCCTCGATAAGGTGCATCATGAGATCAAACTGAAATTTGCGGAAGGCCGCGCTGAGATCGAACTGGACGGCGAAACACACGTTCTGGAGACCGAGTGGAAGCCGGGTGAGCACCTTCTTGAGGGCCTGCTTGATGGCGAGCCCTTTGCCGTGAAATTTGCGGATCGTACTGAAGGCTATCTGTTCCGTCACCGGGGCGTGGCTCTGCGTGCGCTTGTCTGCACTCCGCGCTCAGCTGAGCTTCATGCCAAGCTCCCTGAAAAGGAAGAAGCGGATCTTTCCAAGCTTATCATGAGCCCAATGCCGGGCCTCGTTGTCAGCATGGATGTTGAACTCGGCCAGGAAGTCAAATCCGGGGAAGCGGTCTGTGTTGTCGAAGCCATGAAGATGCAGAATATTATTCGTGCAGAAGCGGATGGTGTTGTCAAAGCGATCAATGTCGGGGCAGGTGACAGCGTCGCAGCAGACGAGGTGATGGTCGAGTTCGAATAACGAACAGCCCATCATCCCACGTTGTGAGGGAGAGAAACTGGCCGACCAAGCCAGCCAGACAGCCATGTGAGGGGAAATCGGTGACTGACAGAGCTGCAGACGGAAACGTCTATGATCCAGAACACCCATGGCTGAAAGATGCCAAAGATGATCCATCGCGAGCGAACTGGTTGCACGAGTTTGGCGACCCCACAGGTACGACCCGTCAGCCAGTTTTCCTGCGCGGACAGATGATGCTGGCGCTGGTCCGCGGCGGCATATTCATCGCGACAATGTTTCTCGTCGGCTCCAACCCATGGTTGGCAGCAGGCATTGCTTTTGCTGGGCTTGGTTTGGTGCTTGTTGCTTCGCTTTGTCAGCATGTCCGGCGTCTGAACGATTCCGGGCGTCCGGCTTTTCTGGCCGCCATCATCGCTATTCCGATGCTCCTGTCTGTAGGGCTTGGCGTTATGGGGCTGACGAGTGTGCCGGAAAAGCTGGAACAGGCGCAGGCAGCTTCGGGGAAACGCCCAACAGCTCCTCCGCAAAGCAAAGCAGCAGCCGATTCAGAGGGTGCTGCAACTGAAGTTGAAGATGCTGCAGCTGAAGCAGAGGCAAAACCGGCACCTCGAGCACAGCGAGGACGTGGTGGCCCTCCAAAGCCTGTAACTCAGGAAAGCCTTATTGCAGGCGTCATCCAGAGCTCGCTCTTCATCTGGCTGATCACGAGCCTCGCGACGATGGCGTTTTCACTGTTTTATGTCTCGCGACGCTCAACAGTCGAGCGGCCATAGTCGGAATGCCTGGGCGCTTCAGTGCTCAGGCAGCCTCGCTCCCGGCTTCATCTGGCTGCTGCACCGGCAGGAGCAGAGTGACCGTGGTGCCAACGCCTAGTTCAGACTCTATAACAAACTTGCCACCATGCATTTCTGCCAGCGAGCGTGTGAGCGCCAGACCAAGGCCCGTACCATTCTGATTCATGTCCTGATTGGATTGCGCCTGCTCAAACGGATTGGCGAGTTTGGGCAGATCATCCTTTGATATGCCAACGCCCGAATCTTTGACCTTGATGGCAACGAACTGGCCCTGATTTTCCAGAGAGACCGTGACGCGGCCACCATCCCTGGTGAACTTGATGGCATTGGAGGCGAGGTTCAGGACCATTTGACGAACTGCGCGATGGTCAGCTTCAATGTCCTGAATGTCTTCCTGATGAATCAGTTCGAGCGTGAGGTTTTTCTCGTCTGCCTTGCGGCGGATCATACGAACGGCGGCATCAACAGGTTCGACCGGATCGATTGGCTTCGTATTGATGGTCATTTTGCCAGATTCGATCTTGGCCATGTCCAGAATGTCATTGATCATGTCGAGAAGATGTTGGCCGGAGATGAGAATATCCTCAGCGTAGGACTGATAGCGCTTGTCACCGAGCGGCCCGAAAACCTCTTTGACCAGCATTTCTGAAAAGCCATTGATGGCGTTCAGAGGTGTACGCAACTCATGACTCATATTGGCAAGGAAGCTGCCTTTGGCCTGGCTGGCATGTTCGGCCTTGGTTTTTTCCTCAGCGTATTTGCGCGTGAACTCGCGAGCGCGCCCTTCTGATCGTTCCAGTTCCGAAACGAGTCTTTTCAGCTTTTTCTCATTCCGCAGATGTTCGTCCTGCTGATACTTCAGTTTGGAGATATCTGAGCCGATGGACAGCATGAGGCCGGAAGAGGTTTCGCGCTCTGCGAGGTGATACCATCGTCCATTTCTGAGAAGGACTTCGCGCTCACCCATGGCCATTTCTGTCGAGCGATCCATGCGGATCGTCTTGCTGATCTCCATATTCACCACGTCATGACTGGCGCCTGGGCGGAGCACATCGGAATCAAGATCAAAGGTTTTTGCAAAAGATTCATTCCAGAAAACAAGGCGCCGCCGATTGTCCCACAATGCGATTGGCATGGAGAAACCTTCAAAGGCCTGACGCAGGCGCGCCTCGGATGCTCGAATCCGCTCTTCCAAATGTCGGCGGTCTGTCACATCTAGCACAAAGCCTTCCAGTGCGACCTCTGCCTGACGGTCTGAGGACATTGGGCGCATGCCTCTGAACTCATAGAAATGGTTGCCAATGGATACGCTGCCGCGAAGCTTACCTTCAGAAATGCCCTTTTTGAGTGCCGTCAGAAATCGACGGGCCGTTTCGCCTCCGAAATAAGTTTCAAGCTGATTGAGCGGTACTGTGCTCCCAGGCGGGATATCACAGGCCCTGGCCAGAGCGCCCGTGACGCGCATCCGGGAAACCCCAGCGTCGATCTGCCAACTTCCAGCGCCGACAGCGCCGGCAAGATCGTGGAGTTGGCTTTCTGACATTAACGGCTCGCCTACCCAGTTTACGTCGGTGGCGGGCACAACAGATCTGTTTTGGTCTTTTCGCCTGGCCTTGAAGGCGCCCAGGAAAGTCAGCACCGCCAAGACCGGCGCAAGGATGAGAAGACTATAGAGAATGAGGGCACCAGAGCCGAGAACGGTAAACCAGGGCTCCGAATAGATTTTGCAGACACTCACGCCGACGCCAGATTGACCGGTTGACGAGCAAGCCGAAATCCTGCGGATCCAGAAACGATCAAAGCCGCTCCTGAAGCCTCCATTCAGCGTATCAATCACAGACATATCCTGGCTGTCGATCCAGGTGAAATTGCCTGTATGGCCAACGCGAAGCGGCGCCAGACCGGCTCCGGCAAGAGCTATCTGGAGCGACTCGCCCTCTTGAACCCATTCGTTCAGACGCGCGGCGGGGACCGTCGCAGCGTAACGGGTGCCATTCACCTCTGCGATGACGATTGCACCGGTCGGACTTGCTCCGACGCTGATATCGTTGTTCGCCATGAACTTTGCAGCGGAGATTGTGTCGCTGTCGGCCAGGCGCATTCGCGCCCCTTCCGGTGAGACGCGAAACAGGCGCTCAATCGACGGCAGACGACTTTCAACAGCAAGGACACCCAGCCCCCCCTGACCGGCAATCTCCAGCGCACCGGTAAGGTCGGCACGAACGGCCTCCAGATAGCGTCGGAGGCTTCTCGCTTCACCTTCGAGGCGTGACTGCTGAATCAGGCTTTCGCGCTGCAGGTCGTCCCAGCCCTTTACGCCAATTGCCGCGATCTCAATGATAAGAAACAACACGGCCAGCAATGAAAGGCGCGAAAGCAAGGATTCAGCCGCACTTTGGTCGTCACCGTTTCCGGATTGCGGAGGAGAACCAGATTTTTGAGTCCGGTTGCGTTTCACGTTCAGGCCTTTTGAATGCTATGGCAGCAGCACATGATTCTGCTAGCCATCCAATCATTAAGGGCCTGTTAACTTTCCGAATCTTGTTAGGGAATCGGTTACGTTTTCCACAGTCGTCCTTACCGCACAGGCTAGGCTTTCTCGCCTTCCAGCTCCTCGGCAGTGGTCGTATCTTCGGAACGGCGTTCCGGGCCGCGATAATGCTCAGACTTCACGCGTCGGCGATCCGGACCGAAATACTGGCTTGTTCGGATAAACGGGCGAGGATTGTTCACAATCGCCCGGACCTTCCGGAACAGCTCTTTCGCCGTGACAGGTTTACAGCAGAATTCAGTGACCCCCGCATCACGTGCGGCCAGCACCTTGGAGCGTTCTGAGTATGCCGTCAGCATGATGATCGGCACGAAGGGGTTGGGACTGTCATCGCCCGTTCGGACGAGACGAACGAAATCTGTCCCGTCCAGGATTTCCATCAGATAGTCCACGATGATGAAGTCGATATGCTCTGTGCGAACGATGTCGAAGGCTTCTGCGGCATCATTCGCTTCCAGAAAGTGACTGATGCCAAAGCCGCGAAGCAGGGTCTTAACGATGGTAATCATGTGCTTATTGTCATCGACAATCAGCACAGTCAGCCGTGACATTGCAGCGTGTGACATTCTCAGCCTGCGCGGACGTTAAACAAAACAGGGGGCCAGACTAGCGCCACAACATTAACGCGATATTGCCAATTTACGCAGGCTAAGATGCTTGTCAGTCCTGAGCCAGTGTCCGATTGACAATATCTCTCGCATTCTTGGACAGATCAGCTTCGCTCAGCTTGGCGAGTTCGGCGCGCGCCAGAGCCTGGCGATCCTGATCCACCCGACGCCATTGCTCGAATGCCGTAAGAAGACGTGCGGAGAGCGCGCCATTAAGCGGATCAACCTTGCGAATGACCTCTGCCACAACGCGATAGCCTTCACCGGTTTTGCTGTGGAAGGCGACAAGATTACCCATGGCAAACGCGCCGGCCACTGAACGGACCCGGTTTGGATTCTTCCAGTCGAAATCCTTGTGTTCGAGCAGAGTCCGAACGCGCGCAATTGCCTGATCGCCGGGCTGGCTGACCTGAACAGAGAACCATTTATCCATCACCAGAGGCGATTTGCTCCACTTTTTCTCAAAGGCGGCGACGGCAGTCTCGAAATCGTCACTGCCTGTATTTGCCAGGGCGCGGAGCGCAGACATGGTGTCCGTCATGTTACGAGCGCGATTGAAGCAGTCGAGCAATTGTTTGCTGTTTTCCCCACCCGACGCAGACAGCAGATCTAGGCACCCGGCATAAAATGCACGGCGACCTGCAGAGATGGCATCCGGAGAGAAGGGTGCATCATCGGCGAGGCCTGCAGCGACAGCCGAATTGATCTCGTCAGACAGACGAGTGGCCAGCTCAACGCGGATCAGACGCTTGGCTTCGTAGATTGCAGCCGGGTCTGCAGGCTCCATTTCCATGAAGAGTTCGCCAACACCGGGGAGGGTGAGGAGCTGAGCTGCAAAAGCGGGGTCGTCGGACACGGTCTGACGGACAGCCTCGGCCTGAGCAGTGATCAGATCTTCTGGCAGTTCAGGCGTTTTGCCGCCGACAATCTGATGGGCCATTTCCAGAAGAACACGTCGGGAAACAGTCTGTAGCGCTTCCCATTTGGCAAAGGCATCGGTTTCGAGCGTAACCAGTTTGAGGCGTTCTTCAGTGGAGAGGTCCTGATCGACCCGTATCGGTGCGCTGAAATTGCGATTGGCCGAGATAATGGCGTCGCTCATTTCGGGCGCGAGACTCAGTTCCGTGAGTTCATCGATCAGCAGGACTTTGTCGTCGGCAGAGGGCTGACGAGGCTCGCCCGTTTCCGGATGGATTTCAGTTCCGTCAGCTTTGAAAGCCGTGAGACGCAGAGGGATGGGCACAGGCTTTTTCTCGTTCTGACCTGGCGTTGGCGCAATGGACTGGGTGATCCGAAGGCGCTCAGTATTGCTTGCCGGGTCGGTGACGCGCTCGAGTTTGACGCGCGGGGTGCCGGCCTGGCTGTACCAGGTGCGGAAGCGAGAGAGGTCAAAGCCAGCGGCTTTCTCAAATCCTTCGTAGAAGGCTTCGATAGTTGTGGCTGTGCCATCATACTTCTCGAAATACAGGTCCATGCCTTCAGCGAAAGCCTCGTCACCGAGATATGTTTTCAAAGCGCGAATGAGTTCGGCGCCTTTTTCGTAAACCGTTGCGGTGTAGAGGTTGTCGATCGAGCCATAGCGATCTGGCCGCACGGAGTGTGCAAGCGGACCAGAGTCTTCGGCAAACTGGCGACCACGCAGGCGGATCACATCCTTGATACGCTGAACCGGACGAGAGCGCATATCTGCGGAGAATTCCTGATCGCGGAAAACCGTCAGGCCTTCTTTCAGGCAGAGCTGGAACCAGTCGCGACATGTGATGCGATTGCCGGTCCAGTTGTGGAAATATTCGTGAGCGACAATGCTCTCAATGGCTTCAAAGTCGCCGTCCGTTGCCGTTTCGGCATCTGCCAGAACGTAGGCCGAGTTGAAGATATTGAGGCCTTTGTTTTCCATGGCGCCGAAGTTGAAGTCTCGCACCGCCACAATGTTGAAAACGTCGAGGTCGTATTCGCGGCCAAAAACCTCCTCATCCCACTTCATGGCGCGCTTGAGGCTGTCCATGGCGTAGGCTGAGCGCTCGGCATCGCCTTTATCGACGAAAATGGAGAGTGAGACTTCCTTACCTGACCGGGTGATGAAGTGGTCGGTGAATACGTCATAATCACCGCCGCACAGGGCGAACAGGTAAGACGGTTTTGGATGCGGATCGGACCATTCGGCGAAGTGGCGTTCTTCGTTGATTGCGCCGGTATCACCGGGATTACCGTTCGACAGAAGCGTTGGCGCCAGTGACACATCGGCTTCGAGACGCACGTCAAAAACAGACATGACGTCCGGCCGGTCGGGCCAATAGGTGATACGGCGGAAGCCTTCAGCCTCGCATTGGGTGCAGAAGCGGCCGCCTGACATATAGAGGCCAGACAGCTCGGTATTCTTTTCAGGAGAGATCCAGACTTCGGTGGTGAGTTCGAAGTCATTTGGTAGATTTCGAAGCGTCATGCCGGCCTCGGTTAACTCGACCTGATCGTCAGCCGCAGGCTTGCCATCAATCAGGATTTCACCTGTTTCCAAGAATGCTTCGCCATTCAGGGGCATGTCTGCAGACGGATCGCCCGTGCGCGTGACTTTCATCACGGCTTTAACGCGGGTGCGCGCCGGGTCCAGTTCAAAGGTCAGGCTCACCGATGGAATAGCAAACGGATAGGGTTCGTAATCTTTGAGGTGGACGGTTTGCGGCGTATCTGTGCGCATGAAAGCTCCGGTGGGTCTGAGTTGTCTCTTAGCTAATACTCGCAGAGGCCTATTGGAAGGGGCCCTCTGCGGGCAGGTTTATTCCTCGTCTTGCAGGAGCAGGACGGATTGGAAGGTCCACTTTCGAGCCTTTGACCCATCCAGCCNGGAAATTGTCGCCCAAAGGGTATATTTGCCGTTNGATTGGTAGGTGATTTTCTGCGGATAGTCGTGCTCTGGATTTTCGAAGACGATCTCGAATTCATTGCGGCTGACTTCCGAAAAACGCGTCGGAGCGGCATTGCCAGGCTGAGCAATGTAAATCCAGCGATCACCGTCTTTCTGAATGCTCAGCGTTTCTTGAAACTGCGAGCCATCTGATCTGGTGGTACGAGATTCACCGCTGAACGTGTCTGGACCGGACCGGGTCCAGCACTCGACGGTTTGGCCGTTCGATTGCCAGCAGCCTTCGAGCCATGACAGATCGTCCGTTGGCCGTGAGCTGCAACTCACCAACAGTCCGGATGAAACCAATAGCAATCCGAAGAGGCGCACGTGCTGAATTCTCCCTTACCCTNTGGGAATAGCACAAATCGAAGTTCGAATAAGTTGAAATGAGTATGGGTCGGGTAGTGACTACTCAGCTGCGTGCGCGGGCAGCTCGTCTGGCACATCATAGATGTGGCGGAGGATGTAGATGCCGGCACGCGCAAATTCGCGAACTTCAGCAGTGGTGTTTTCCGGGCTTTCCGAAACCGTATCCACAAGACGCTTAAGCAGTTTCAGCATTTGCGGGCTCGAAGCAATCAGGCGCGCCTGATACTCAATCTTCTGTGGGTCGCGGTCATATTCAGCGCCGGGCACTCGCCAGCCGCCCCAATCGTTCTCATCCGTTACAACAACGGGGAAGGTGCCGGGCTGAGGGTGATGCTGGTTGTCATCGTCCGCGCCCCATCGTGCCTTGGCTCTGTGGACGCGCCAGTTGTCCAGAAGAAACTCTTCTTCTGCGGCCCGGCGTTCGGCCGACATCTTGTCTTCGGGCATGAGTTCAGTGGCAGCAAATTCGCGGCCAAGACCGACATCATAATGAACACGAAGTGGCTCATCCATGCCTTTGACCCACTGCGGCAGGACGCGTTCGACAACAGCCCAGGTGCCGACGGGTTTTACAAAGACTTTCTGATTTTTGTGAAAGAGCGCCTTGGCCATCTGATCCCATCCTGTCTTTGAAACTCAGTCTGTCAGAAAGCCGTTAGGGGAGAATGAATGACGTGATGGAAATCATCCGATCCAACGGCTAAATTATCCGTCTGCCTGGTTATGGGAAATCAAAAGACGACTCATTGCCTTCAGGGATCAGGCGGAGGCCAATATCTGTGGCATCCTGCCAGACGAGTTCGGCATTGCCGCGAATCTTCAGTCCGGGTACGACCACCTTTACAGTTGGCGTGAGCGTTTCGATGGATTGGAAGCGAACGCGCATGCCGGTGTCACTGTGATCCACAACGATACCACGCAATTTATAGCCGGTGTTGGTCGTCACGTGGATTTCTTTGTAAGAGTTCTGACGCTCGGCACGTGGCAATACGGCGCGCAAGGATTGCTCGGATGCAGAACCTGGGTCGATCTTTGGCAATTCCTGACGTTTTTTGAATAATCCAAACATGGTTCATCTCATCTTTGACACAGCCATTCTTATCGCATTCGGATTTTCTGTGGGTTAGCGAGATAGATTAAATTTCAAAAGACTATCGTATGAGGCGAGTATGACGCGACATTTTGAGACCGCGAACATAAATGGATGTACCTATCGGGCGGCATTCGAGGGGGAGGGGCCCGTTGTGCTGATGGTGCACGGTTTCCCGGAAAGCTGGTACTCGTGGCGCCATCAAATGCCAGCGATTGCCGATGCCGGCTTCAAGGCGGTCGCCGTCGATGTTCTGGGTTATGGCGGATCAGACAAGCCACATGCCGTCGAACGCTATTCTATGGAGAATCTGACGCGGGATATGGCGGGGGTCGCCAGTGCGCTGTCTGAGGATGGTACGGCGATTGTGATTGGTCATGATTGGGGCGCTCCAATTGCCTGGAACTCAGCACGACTTTTCCCGGAGGTCTTCAAAGCTGTCGCCGGACTTTCTGTACCCTACACACCGCCTGGTGAACGCATGTTCCTGGATATGATCCATGAATTCTTCACCAAGCGCGGCCTATTTTTCTATCAGGTCTATTTTCAGGAAGAAGGCGTTGCGGAAGCTGAGCTGGAAGCAGACCCGGCGGCCTCAATCCGCAAGTTTTATTATGCCATTTCCGGAGATGCGCCTGACGGTACCTGGCCGAAGGATAAGAAGGTTGGCGAAGGCGTGCTTGACCGGCTGCCCGATCCTGATCCGTTTCCGCCCTGGCTGAGTGAAGAGGATCTTGCCTACTATGCCAGCGAGTTTCGTCAGTCGGGATTTCGAGGTCCACTCAACCGNTATCGGAATCATCAGCGCGACCATGATTTCCTGCGGGCGCAGGGCGACCCAACGATTCACCAGCCTGCACTTTTCATCGGGGGTGAGCGGGATCTCGTTCTGAAAATGTTNCCGGGCGTTGATGTTGTGCAACGCATGAAGACGTTCGTGCCGAACCTGCAGAAAGGTGTCATCCTTGATGGGATTGGTCACTGGACCCAGCAGGAAGCGCCAGAGGCGGTCAATGAGCTCTTGATCCCATGGTTGAAAGCCCAGTTTTAGAGGAGGGGCTCAGATCGCTTTGACGATCAGGAGAAGACAGATTGNAGCACCTGCCAGATAGGTGATCAGCGCACCGGCAAAGCGAAACGGGTTCTTCTCATTCAGTGACTTGCAGGTGAGCATACCAAAGGCGTGCGAGAATCTCGCCAGAGTGACAAGACCAACCAGACTCGTCGCCAGAAGGCCGAGGTCTCTGTTCNGGTACACAAGCGCTATCACCACAAAGAGTGCGATCAGCACGCCATTGTACTCAGCGGCATTTGCATGGGCGCGGTTCGCTTTCAGGAGCGGGCTTTTCGGGTCCGTTCCGACGGAGACGCCTTCTCTGGACTTGTTGCGTTGAAGCGAAACATTAAAGCCAAGTGCAAAGACCAGCAGTCCGAGCAANCCGCTCGCCAGGATCAGTTCTGTGTGCATGATTTCCTTCCGATCCAAAAAATAAACACCAGACTGAATATGTTGTCTCGAAAAACTTGTTTGCGCTGAAATGGATACGTCTGACATTGTCAGCGGTGGATGAGTGAAAAGGGAGAGAGACATGATTGGCGTAATCGCACATCTGACCGTTCAGGACGGAAAGCAGACAGATTTTGAAGCCGCGGTCGCAGACCTCGTCGCCGAGGTGAGAGCAAATGAAAACGGCTGCGTTCAGTATGACCTGTTTCGCAAGCAGGGTTCTGAGACTGAATACTATTTCATGGAAAAGTATGAAGACGCCGAAGCCCTTGGCGCGCATGGCGCTTCNANGCATTTNCTNGCNGCNCANCCGGCATTGGGTGCCTGTCTCGCTGGCCGACCGACCATCACGCGTCTCGATCAGGTGGTTTGAGAGGCGCAAGGTAAACTGACGTCGTTTCGCGCTGATTACGGCCGTGGCATAGAANTTTTGTGGTCTTTGGAACAAAGACAAATAATTCGATATCCGAGGCAAAGACCTCTGCCCCGGATATCAATGTTAATTAGCTATCCTGGCGTGCCCGCGCGCGATTGCCTCTGGAGCTCTGGCCACCGGGGCGCTTAGCTTGTCCCTGGGGTTTGCCACCACGTGTCGGTCGGCCATTTCCGCCACCGCGGGCAGGGCGTTTGCCGCCGTCCCCGCGAGGGCCTGCGCCCATAGCGCGCTCAAGTCCGTCACGATTACCGCCATCATCCTGGCCACTGCGTGCCGGCCGACCTTCGGAGGATCGCGTGTCGTTGTTTCGTCCACGCGGTGGACCGCCGCTGCGGCCTTTTCCGCCACCGCGGGCAGGGCGTTTGCCGCCGTCCCCGCGACCGGAAAATTCGGATTTACGGCGATCACGGTGTGAAGCCGTCAGCTCTTCAGGTGCGTCTTTGACTTCCTGAGCGAACCCATCTGGAAGAGGCAGGCCATCAAGGCGGACATTGGTCAGTTTTTCGATGGCGCGATGCAAATTGCGCTCGCCATCACTGATCAGTGAAACCGCTGTACCTTCGCGACCAGCGCGGGCTGTCCGGCCGATACGGTGGACATACTGTTCCGGAACTTCCGGCAGATCGAAGTTGAACACGTGGCTAACTTCCGGAATGTCGATCCCGCGAGCCGCAACGTCGGTTGCGACCAGAAAGGCGCACTTGCCTTCACGGAAGGAATTCAGAGCTTTCTGGCGCTGGTTCTGTGTCTTGTTGCCGTGGATCGCCATGGCGTCCAGATTTGACTTGTCGAGTTGTCCAACAAGACGATTGGCACCGTGCTTAGTCCGGGTGAAGATAATCGCACGGGAGACTTCACGTTCTTTCAGCAGGCGAGACAGAAGCACTGCCTTGTCTTTCTGTTTCACGAAGTAGGCGTGCTGACTTACGCGTTCAGCCGTCGAAGAGACGGGCGCGACAGATACCTTGCCGGGATCTTTTTGAAACTGCTTCGAAAGAGCTTCAATTTCCGACGGCATGGTCGCGGAGAAAAGCATGGTCTGGCGCTCACGCGGCAGGGCCTTGGCGATGCGTTTGAGCGCGTGAATGAAGCCCATATCGAGCATCTGGTCTGCTTCGTCCAAAACAAGGTGCGTGACGTAATCCAGCGTCACGGCTTTCTGCTGCATCAGGTCTTCAAGGCGCCCTGGGGTCGCGATAAGGACGTCAGTGCCTTTTTCAAGCGTTCGGATTTGCTTATTAATCGGAACGCCGCCGAGGACGACGTTAACACGCAGACCCAACAAGCGACCATATTCGCGGAAAGACTCAGCGATCTGAGTCGCCAACTCGCGGGTTGGTGCCAGGACGAGGCCGCGCACGCTTTTGCGGATGCGATCGCCTTCTTTTTGACTGGCGTTCAGGTGGTGCAGCAGTGGCAGAGCGAAGGCTGCGGTTTTGCCAGTGCCTGTCTGTGCAATACCGAGCATATCTTTGCCCGAGAGAACCAAAGGAATAGCCTGAGTTTGGATTGGGGTCGGTTGTGTATAGCCAAGCGCGTCCAGCGTTTTGATGAGCGGAGCGGCGAGGCCGAAATCGGAAAATTGTGTCATTTGTACTTTCAAAAAATGAGTCCGTTCGCCGGCGCACTTAGGGCAGTGCGGGCGAAAGAGAGGCGTTTGTTTTTCGGACGGCCTGCGTGAATTCAGGGCGCGGGGGCTCTTTTGTTTGTCAAAGAGGAAACCCAAAGACGGTTTTAAGACTGCCGTCGGCGCTTCACGCAGTTCACTCTCATATGGTCGCCACGAATAGCGATCCAGAGCGGCATATAAGGCGGCGGAGTCAGGAAGTCAAAAGAATAGTCTTTCCCAACTCCATGCCGGTGTAGTTTATTTTTGCATGGCCTGCTGAATGAGCTGGATGAAATGCCCTGTATGGCCAGATCCATTATCGAAGGCCTGCATGTCTGAGGTGTCGGTGATCTGGTCCCATTTATCAGCGACGGCTTCGGCTGTGAGGGCATCTCCGGTGCCGACGAAGGTGCCGCGTGTCTCGCGAATCTGTGACATGGAGAAGCCGCCGGCTGCTGCTGAGAGAATCATGCCGGTTGGGGCATCTTCCTTGACGAGATTGATGACGCCCGGCGTGACGTATTCCGGCTTCAACATTTCGAGGAGCTGTTCCGGCATCAGGTTCTCTGTCATGGCCGTGGCGGCAACGGGACAGATCGCATTGACACGGATATTGTATTTGGCGCCTTCCTGCTTGAGCGAATTCATCAGGCCCACCAGGCCCAGCTTGGCTGCGCCATAATTGGTCTGGCCGAAATTGCCGTAGAGCCCGGTGGAAGAGGTGGTGACAACCAGTCGGCCGTATTGCTGCTCCTTCATGATCTCCCAGACCGCTTTGAACGGCTTGATGGAGCCCATCAGGTGAACATCGAGGATGATTTCGAAGTCAGGAAGGGTGAGCTTCTGAAACGACTTGTCACGAAGAATGCCGGCATTCGCGACCACAATATCCACGCGGCCAAATTCCGACATGGTGTCATCAATCATCTTCTGAACGCCCGCATCATCGGCGACGGATGATCCGTTTGTAATGGCTGTGCCGCCAAAGCTCCGGATCTCTTCGGCAACGGCTTCTGCGCCTTCAGATGTGCCTTTCGACCCATCGGCGGCCGGGCCAAGATCATTCACCACGACGTTCGCACCACGACGAGCCAGTTCCAGCGCATGGCAGCGGCCGAGACCTGAGCCCGCACCGGTGACGATTGCTGTTTTTCCATCGAAGCGGATCTCGGACATGAATATCTCTCCAAAAAAGTCTGTGATGTTTCTGAAAGCCGTTTTTTGCCGACAGGGCAAGGTGGCTCAGCTTTTGGATCGGCTCGCCTCGTAGAATGCGATTGCTGCAGCATTGGACGCGTTCAGGCTTTCCATTGCACTCTGGATCGGAATGCTGGCGATCTGGTCGCACGCGCTGGCGACGCCCTGGCGAAGACCTGAGCCTTCAGCGCCGATGACAATCGCCAGTTTCGGTGCGCCGCTGACTGCATCACTGAGCGCGATCTCGCTTCCGCCATCAAGCCCGACCGCATGAAAGCCGGCAGACTTCAATGTATCAATCGCGCGGGAAATATTCACAGCGCGAACTTCCTTCACCGTTTCAATGGCACCGGCGGCGGTTTTGGCCATCACCCCGGTAACAGGCGGGACATTCCGCGTCTGCAGGATTGCGGCTTCAAATCCGAAGGCGGCCGCAGACCGGAAGATGGCGCCGATATTGTGCGGGTCGGTCAGCTGATCAAACACGACGATTCGCTGGTAATCGAGAATATCTTCGACGGTGAGCTCGGGCAGGGGGGAGACGAGCACGGCTATGCCCTGATGCACGGCGTCTCGCGGAAGCAATTCATCAATTTGTTTCGGCAGGCAGTCTTCTGGCTGAACGGGCAGGGAGCCGACTTCCGAGAGTTTCAAAGCAGCGTTCTTAGTTGCGCAGAGCCTGTGAATACGGCGGTCGGGATTATTGAGCGCGGCAGTGACAGCATGGGTTCCCCAAAGCCAGATCGGGGCGTTCGGATCGAACTTTTCAGGTTTTCTGTCATTCCTGCGATTTGGACGGTTGCGTGGTGTGGGCTTCATGATTATAAGGCCGCTTCCGATTCAGTTGGCAGAGCTAATTTGCTCTTCTCTGGACCGGCTGATCACCGTCGTCAAACCGGCATTTGGTCTTGAGGCGGAGGGGTGGCCGAGTGGTTAAAGGCAGCAGACTGTAAATCTGCCCGCATTGCGTACGCTGGTTCGAATCCAGCCCCCTCCACCATTTGCGACGTGAAATTTGATCCAGTGGATCAAATTTCACGTCGCAAATTGTGTTTCTACTTGGTCTCACGCCGCGCAGCGGCTCCGACTGGGCGGGCGAAAGCCCGGCGGCAGGTCTGCCGCTGATTAATTCTCCTAAAAAATTACATATTTTCTGAAGTGTAGGTGTCCCGGCGCGAAAGTTGTAGCGCCCCGGCGCAGTTTTGGTTCAAGCTCAGTACACTCTTGTGCAGGCTGATCAGGCCGGAACCTGGGAG
>PABS01000112.1 GCA_002699325.1 Ponticaulis sp.
TATAGATGAGCTTGCTGCCATCAGCCGACCAGGACGGGTTTTCGCCCGCCTCGGTGACGAGTATTGGGTCGCCAAATGCGCCTTCTGCCGTCATCGGAACGGAATAGAGCGCGCCATCGACCCGATAGACCATATCGCCTTCGGAAGACCATGCAGGCCGGTTCCACTGTCTTCGGCCAAGAGATTTCTTGTCGCCGACAGGTGAAGCCCAGATCGCTTCGCCTTCGCCATCTGCAGGAACGACGTATAACCCGTTATACCCTTCACGAAAGCGGCTGGTGACAGGGTGTCGGTTGACGACGGTAACGACTGTTCCGTCCGGTGACCAACCCGGCGCGCTTGGGCCGAAAATCGGATCCGTCAGGACAATATCGTCTTTACTTTCGACATCGATGACATTCACCGTTGAGCCGAGGAAGACCGTCGTCAGTGCATCCCCAAGATAAGCAATGCGCGTGCCGTCAGGCGACCAGATTGGCGCGTTGGCGGGCATCTGATTTTCGGTGAGCTGGCTCGCCTCGCCCGAGGCGACATCATAAAGCCAGACATTCGTAATGCCGCTGCGATCAGTCGACCAGGCGATTGTCTCACCATCCGGCGACCATGACGGCGAGAGGTCAATATAGGCGTCATTGGTCAGGTTGACGGGTGCGCTTTCAGGCGTGATCAGATCGACCATCCAGAGATCGCCGAGGGCCGCATATGCAGCCTTGCTACCATCCGGTGACAGAACGGGATCAATGATGCCCAGTGCCGGTTTTGGCTCGGTTGATGCCAGATCATAAGTCTTCCGTTCGTACGGCGTCCGGTCAAGCGTCACTGTGGCTTCGAATGGGATGGTTGTTGCTTCGCCGCCTTCCAGCGCGATTTTCTTAATATCGCCATCAGCCGTGTAGATGAGATCTGAGCCGGTGACGCTTGGGCGGAACGGGAAGACGTCTCCACCAGAGACAATTTCGGTCGGCTCACCTTCGCCAACCGGCACAGACGCGACGTGCCCGCCTTCGCCTGTAAGGCCAGCGACATAGAGCGTAGAGGAATCCGCCGACCAGGCCGGCGCGCCGAGTGTCTGAGCCACATACTTCACTTGGAACTGCGCGCCCGGAGCAACGCTGCGTGTGAAGAGGGTATCCATTGGCCCGTCAACAACGAAAGCGATGGTCTCGCCATCAGGAGAAATTGCCGGATAGACGGCATTCCCTACGCCAGCAAAATACGGCGTGATCGGTGTTGTGTATCCGGTTTCATCGGGGAGTGTGAGCTGTTCAATCTCGCCTGTTGCCAGATCGGCGGACCAGATCTGATAACCGCCAGCTTCATCGCTTGAGAACAGAAGCTTGGAGCCATCAGGTGAGAAGTTAGGGTAACGGGCGTCTTCGTCGCCGCTGTCAATCTTCTGAAGATCCGATCCATCCGCATTCATCGTCCAGATTGAGAATGAATTCTCGGCGAAGGCATAGAAGGCGAGTTTCGAGCCGTCCGGCGACCAGACGGGCTCGTGAGAGTCCATGAGTTCAGGCGTGATGGCGGTGGCTTCGCCACCGGCAGCCGGGAGAGTCCAGATGACACCCTGAAGGGCGATGGCAATGGTCTGGCCATCAGGAGACAGGGCGGCAGACATGTTCGTGCCCTGCGTCATCGTCACGTCTATCAATACCTTATCGGAAGAAGGTGCGGCGTCCGTGTTCATCGCCTCATTGGCGGTTGCCACTATTGCTTCGTCGGGTTTTGTGCAGGCGCCAGCCATGAGTGCGGCGGCAATAACGAGAACGGACGGGCAGTGTCTGAGCATCTGGGTTTTCATTGAGAACTCTCCGGAAAACGTGTCGGCGCAATGGAAATCGCGCCGACATTAAACAGAAAACCGCGGCTCACTGGGAGCCGCGGTCAGAAGTTGGATCAGAACGACTTGCTGAAGTTCACATACCAGTAGCGCGGAAGCGGCTGGTAGAGAGACGACAGATATCCATAGGTGTCGGCCAGCGGAGGATCTTCGTTGAAGGCGTTTCGGACGCCAACGCGAATTGTGCTCCCATCGGACCAGTCGTCGCCTTCGAAGGTGTACTCACCGTGGAAGTTCCAGGTCATGTGATCTTCGATCGGCCATGGACCTTCCGTCGTGCTGGAGACGCTGGTCTGATAGACTTCGCCGGTATATTGCGTGAACGCGCCGAACTTCCACTGGTCCAGAGCATAGGACGCTGAAAGAGAGTACTTCCATTCAGGACGTCCGTCTTCCTGGATCAGACTGCCACCACCGGTAACCGTGACATATGGGTTCACAATACCTGCATCGAGACCTTCCAGCAGNGCTGCAGCTTCAGCTGTCGGGCTCTGATAATAGGTGTCGAGATAGGTGGCGTTCAGATTGAGCGAGAGTTCGCCCGGACCAATNTCTCCATCCCAGTATACGCCATAGTCGATACCTGAGACTTCCAGNGGNGCCAGGTTGGTAAAGCGTGCATCGACATTGAGAACGTCACCCACTGGCGTNAGNCCNGTTCCGGCAAAGTCTGCAATCTGCTGAGGCGTTGGATCTTCGCGTCTGACATTCGGGTTNGAGCTTCCCTGAAGGCGCAGGAGGTAGTCATAAGANAACGCNACGGAGTCGTTCAGAAGACCGATCGGATTTTTGAGCTCAATATTCCAGACNTCCGCNGTGAAGGTGAAGTTGCCGAACTCCTCTGGCAGGAAATCAGGCTCGAAGACGACACCGTAGGAGAAGCTTTCGGACTCTTCCGGCTCGAGATCCTGATTACCGCCCCGCAAGCTGGCAACCGTAACGCCAAGCGTTGCACACTGACTATAGTCTGTGATGCGACCCTGGCGAAGTGCGGCCTCACACTGAATGTAGTCCGGATAACCGTTCACACGCTCCAGGATGGTTGTGTTGACCACTTCAAGGTTTGGCGCCTTGAAACCTTCCGACCAGGAGGTGCGAAGCCGCAGGCTGTCGAAGACATCCCATGCCACAGCGACCTTTGGCTTCGAGACCGAACCAACGTCAGAATAGTCCTCATACCGTCCGGCCAGCTGAACATCGACTGCCTGAACAAGAGGGATGTTCATGTCAGGTGAAACGAGCGGCAGTGCCAATTCGACATAGGCGGAAGTTACGTTGCGATTGCCTTTGACGTCCGGTGACGGGCTGTGACCCATCAGACTGGAGTCGGATACAAGGTTTCCGGTTATCTGGTCGTAGTAAGGTGTAGAGCCGTCCTGGAGCGGATCGCGGTCATCCTTGTAGGTGTGACGGCGCACCTCGACACCCGCAGCGACGCCGATATCACCGGCCCAGATCGAGAACAGATCTGGTTTGGAGATTTTGAAATCGGCCAGAGCGAGTGACGTCTTGTTGGAGCGGACCTGAGTAATTTTGAAGCTGTCGATCGTTTCCTGCGAATTACTGGTTGGACCGCCAACATCGGGATCAGCCGGGTTACCGCCGCAGAAGGGGTTGTAAGCGGATGCATCTGTCCGGTTGATCGCTTCCTGGAATAGGCGGGAGTTGAAGCCATCTGCGGAGTCTTCAACAGTTGCTTCGTTGTACAGGATTGCAGAATCCCAGTTCCAGCCAAACATTTCGCCCTTGGCGCCGCCAAGGATACGGATCTGTTCGTTATCGACCGTCACTGTGCGCGTGCCTGCATCAACAGCGCTGTAAGAGTTGATGGCAAGAGCTACGCCGCTGTCTGGTACGTTCGCGCTGAGACCTGCAATCCGGTTCGGAGAGCCGACTGGTCCTAGTGGGTTATAGTAAGCGTCAGCCGCGATGTAGATCGGGCCCGAACCGAGAGAGCCGGAAGAGCCAATAACGGATTCTGATGTGGCGTTATAATAGCCCAGTTCACCATACAGGGTCAGCGTATCGCTTACGTCATAGTTCAGAAAGCTGAATGTGTTGAATCGATCCACTGCAGGCAGCATGGTGAGCGTGTCAAACGTAGACAGATTGTCATTACGCAAGCCTCTCATGGCGGCGGTATAAATGCTGCCCTGTGCATAACAGATATCTCCACTCACATCGTAATCGCAGCCATTTGCAAATCCGTCAGGCTGAACGTGAAAGGTCCCCGCTGCGTCTGTGAACGGCGTGCCGTTCGCGCTGATCTCTCCGATGGAGGTGTCGATGGGGGTGAATTGTCCCCACGGGCTGGTCCATGTCGAGCGATTGTCCCACGCAACGCCGGCCCATGGCGTGTCGTCTGTCAGTGGGCGCATGTCTGCCAGGCTTGTGTATTCCTGGTCAGACCGCAAAAGTGAATCACGGGTCGTTCCNCCGAGGAAGACCGAGATATTGCCNTTNCCGTTNTCNAANTCNGTNCCGTANAGNATATCGCCNGTNAGCTCTGTCAGGTTTGTGCCTTCGCCCATGCCGTACTGGAGGTTGATATCGAGGCCGGTGAAGTCAGACTGGAGAACATTGTTTACGACGCCCGCAACCGCGTCAGAGCCATAAAGCGCNGCTGCGCCGTCTTTCAGAACTTCTACGCGCGCGAGACCTGAGACCGGTACGGCGTTGACGTTNTAGCCGAAGACCGGCGTCTGGTTGTCCGTNTGNGANGTCGGGTGNACGACAGACCGNCGNCCATTGATCAGCATCAGGGTGTTACCCTGCGCAAGGCCTCGAAGGCTCACTGTGGAGACATCTCCACGTGCTGCGTTGGAGTTACCGCCACCGAGATACGTACCGTTGAATGTGATGTCGCCCGCTGAAGGAATTGTACGAAACAGCTCGTCAGCAGAAACGGCGCCGGTCGCCGCAATTTCTTCTGGCGCAACAACGGAGACCGGTGAGGCACCTGTTACTTTTGCGCCCTGAATCTGGGAGCCCACGACCATGATTGTATCCTGGCGGGACTCCTCATCTTCTTGTGCATAAGCCGCACTTGCAAAAATACCCGACACACAAAGAAGCGTCACAGTAGACTTTAGCACACCCCGAAGAGAGCGCTGCTTGATTCCTATCGACATTTAAAGATCCCCTCTTAAATCGACACTTAATCAAGTCTCATTGCTTTGTTTATTNNCCAATACTCATGCCTAAANGAATTTAGGCAAATAGATATTGTATACCCCTTTTAAAAAAGAGGCAGATAAAGTTGTAAAAGCTCCCCATAAGANTTTTTACAATGGCTTGACTTATTACATTGGGGGCAAAAATGACACCGGTGGTAAATACAGAAATATTGAGAATCTTGTTTTGTATAGAAAATGACTGGATTCATGTCATGATCAGTTTTTTATGCCTAAATTCCTCACAAATAATGTTAGTGCGATAACATAATCCTGTATTCGCCTTAANGTGGAGCGTTTTACTCGGGAATTTGCACACTCTTCGGGCGGAATACATGTGGTGCTGCACGATTCTGGGCAGCCTGCTCAATCGACCTTGCCACGACATCATCCGGATTGGTGAAACCTGCGTCAGAGGAAGATGGTTGGCGGAACTGAAATCCCAACACAAACTCGGAGGCGCAAACATGAAGCGCAGACATTTTCTCATATCAGCGTCGGTGTCAGCAGCTGGGGNCGCTGGGATGCGTGCTTCAGCGCAATCTGAAGAATCACCCGAAGTGTCGCCAACTGGTGAAACAGTCTCTGCTGGGCTGAGCGCCACAATTTATTCGGGTGACAGGCAGGCAGGATCGCCATTTGCTTCAAGGTCTGTTGTCTGGGGTTTGAATGGCGTCGCGGCGACATCTCATCCCCGCGCGACTCTGGTCGCGATTGATATATTGCGAAAAGGCGGGTCTGCGGTTGATGCTGCGATTGCCGCCAACGCGACTCTTGGCGTTGTTGAGCCGACCGCCAATGGCATTGGAGGTGATGCATTCTGTCTGCTCTGGGACCCGGAGCAGAAAAAAGTCGTCGGTCTCAACGGGTCAGGGCGTTCGCCTGCTGCGCTCTCCCTTGAAACGCTGCGTGCGCGCTCCACAAACGGGCGGGTTCCATTCCATGGCGCAGCCGCCGTCACCGTGCCGGGGGCAGTGGATGCATGGTGGACCATGCACAAGCGATACGGAAAACTTCCCTGGAAGGAGCTCCTGCAACCTGCCGCAGATATTGCGGAAGAAGGGCAGCCGATTGGCCTGATGATCGCTGACAGAATGCGAAGCGACATGGCTGGATTTCTAAGGCCGAATTCCGGGATTGAAGAGACAGAGAACATACAGAAAGTGTATTATACGCGCGGCCGTACACCGAATGAGGGTGAGGTGGTGCGCAATCCGGATCTTGCAAAGACGCTACGGATGATCGCCGATGGCGGTCGGGACGCCTATTATGATGGCCCGATAGCCGATACGATTGAGGCATACTTCAAGCGAATTGGCGGGTGGATGACCCGTGAGGATATGAAGGCGCAGCATGCCCGATGGGTCGAGCCCAACTCGGTGAAATACAGAGACGGGGTGTCTGTCTATGGGATGCCGCCGAATTCGCAGGGCCCGACCACGCTGCAGATGCTGTCCATTCTGAAAAATTTCGACATGCGCGAAGCCGGTCTTATGTCTGCGCGATCAATCCATCTGCAAGCCGAAGCCAAACGCCTGGCGTTCGAGGATCGGGCGCGCTGGTTTGCTGATCCTGATTTCGCTGAAATACCGATAGAGACGCTTCTGTCAGATGCTTATGGTCAGGAGCGCGCTTCGCTCATTCGAATGGATCGACCGATGGAACGAGCCTTCCCGGGAGANGCTCCACACCAGGGCGGCACGACCTATCTTTCGGTCAGTGATTCCAGTGGGATGATGGTCAGTCTGATCCAGTCCAACTTTGCGGGAATGGGATCTGGTCTGATGCCAGATGGTCTCGGCTTCAGCTTTCAGAACCGNGGTGCNGGCTTTAGTCTGCAGGATAACTCGCCGAATATATACGCGCCTAAAAAGCGGCCCTTCCATACGATCATCCCTGGCTTTGCGCTCAAGGATAACGCGCCNTGGCTCTCCTTTGGCGTGATGGGNGGTGGTATGCAGCCNCAGGGCCAGACCCAGATCATCTGCAATATGGTGGATTACGACCTCGGTCTTCAGGCCGCAGGCGACTGCCCACGCTGGCGGCATGACGGCTCCTCTGAACCGACGGGCGTTTATCGNCCGGGNCTCGGGACGCTGAAACTGGAAACAGGNGTTCCTGAAGCGACAAAGGCAGAACTGGCGGCGATGGGCTGGGAGCTCGGTGGTACGGATGGCGGCTTTGGCGGATATCAGGCCACAATGTTTACCGGCGACGTTTACGGCGGTGCGAGCGAGATGCGTAAAGATGGTCTGGCGCTCGGCTACTAACGATCAGGTCAGTCAAACAGAAAAAGGCCTGGTTGAATGACCAGGCCTTTTTAGTGTCCGAGAGAATGGCGCGCTACTCCTTAGTAGCCTGCCGCCATGGCCATGCGGCGGGGATCCGCACCTGCCATGACCGCGCCGTTTTCATAGATGCGCGCGCCTTGAATACTGCCGATCGCAAGCGGGCCGACCATATTCACCGAATGTCCCATCGTCTTCAGCAGATCGACAGTGCTCGCATTGAAGCGGTTTTCGAGCTGAAGCTCACATTCCGCGCCAGCAAGATAGAAGTTTGGTATCGCCTTTACGGAGAACCTGGGTGCTTCAATGGCGTCCTGAATGCCCATTTCATGGTCCAGCAGATTGACCAGAACCTGAAACTCGCTCTGTCCGATTGTTTCGCCACCCGGTGTGCCGAACGCGGCGTGCAGACGGCCGCCCTTAGTTACAACAACAGGCGAGTTGTTCAGGATCGGGATTTTGCCCGGGCCGACAAAGTTCACATTGTTCGGATAAGGTGACGTCGAGCCAAGCCGCATGCCGTTATTCAGAAGAAAGCCGGTTTTGCCGGCCACGACGCCTGCACCGAAACCGCCGCCCAGTGTCGTGGTCATGACAATCGCAAGGCCTTCACCATCGACAACCGTCAGACTGGTCGTATCTGAAAACCTCGCCTCATCATCAGGCAGTGCTTTGCTCGGTTCAGGTGGAGCGGGGGCAGATGCATCATATGGGCGGAAATCTGTGACGGCCGGGAAAGCGGAAGCCAGTCGCGGTGAGATTTGAGCGGCGCGGTCTTTCGCATAAGCCTTGGAAAGCATGCCATTGACCGGTGCTTTGAAAAACTCAGGGTCTGCAGCGTAGGCGTAGATGTCAGCCTTGGCGAACTTGATGGCTTCTGCCTGTAAGTGCACCAGACGCGGATCACCAAATTTCATACCTGAAATATCGAACTGTTCCAGGAGGTTTGCCTGCATGCAGACTTCAAGTCCGCCGCGCGATGTCAGCGGTGTCGAATGAACATGATAGCCGCGATAGGAGGTCGATACGGTNGGTGCCCATTCGGCTTTGTAGCTGGCCATATCTTCCTTGCGGAGCCAGCCGCCGACCTGCCGGAAGAAACGATCGACTTCTTCGGCAATCGGGCCNTGATAGAAATAATCGAGCGCTGCNAGCAGGGCTGTGTCCCGGTCGGCGCCGGAGGCCAGCGCNTCCTGTTCAGCCTTNACAAGCTGCTCAAATGTGTTTGCCAGATCGGGGTTTTTCAGAAGTTGTCGCGGCGAAGGAGGCTCACCGCCTGGCAGGAAGATCGCAGCGGTCGTCGGATTTTCTGCCAGACGATCTTTGACGATGCCAATAATTCTGGCGATTGAAGGGTCAATCGGATGGCCATTACGCGCATAGCCGATGGCTGGCGCGAAAACCTCCTTGAGACTAAGCCGCCCATAACGGCGCATGAGCGCAATCCAGCCGCCAAACGCACCCGGTGTGGTCGCAGCTTTCACGCCCCAGTCATAGGCTTCCGGGTCGCTTGTCGGGTCGAGCGCCTTGGGTGCGGCGCCACCATATTTCAGAGCAATCGGCTCAGCGCTTTTCGGGTCATAGACTGTACCGAACCCATTGCCGGCAATACTTGAAGCCCAGGGTTCAACCAGATTGAGTACCGCCATAGTGGCCACAGATGCATCAGCCGCGCTGCCACCCTGGGTCAGTATGCGAAGTCCGGCGCTTGATGCGAGTGGGTGTCCGGCGCTGACAACGCCATTCGGACCCGGAACCTCGACGCGATATGAGCTGACCTCCATGGCACCCGATTCCGGCGCATCAGGCGGCAGCGGTTGTGAGGGTTCTGACGGCGGGGCGATCGCGTCTGTTGCGCAGGCAGAAAGCCCGAGCCCCGCACCACCCATCAATGCAAATTTCAGAACGTCCCTGCGGTCCGGCCGCAGAGCGGCTTCGTTTTCGCTGGTGTCGGAAGCGTTTTCTGCGGCTNTNTTGGTCATGGTTGCCCTCTAGTANAAAGTGACGTTGTCGAGCTCAAACCAGGTCGGCTCACCCGTACCTTCACCGACGTCGAGAACGCGAATATTGTAGACGGTCTCTGGATTGAATTCGGTGCCTTCAGACGGGGCTTTCAGTTCGGAGAACGGAATTTCGAAGGTTGCCCAGTCTTCATTCGCATCCAGCGTGGATGTGAACAGACCATCCGTCGATGACACAATCACCGTATAGGTGCCGCCATCGCCTCTCAGGTCGAACTTCATGCCGTCATATGCGCTGACATCCATGGGCTGAACGCTGCCCGGGTTCATTGGAATGATAATGCCCACGCGCGCTTCTTCGCGCCGTGCGAGCTTCGCATTGAGGCGCAGTATGCCGCCACGCTCTTCGGCATCAACGATATCGAGAACCTGCCAGCTGCGCTCTTTGCCGCCATCCGGGTCGCCGGTGACGAGGCCGCCCCCGCTTGTGCGNCCATCTTCAGTATCAAAATCATTGATGAGCGCAGTCGTTGCGGTGTTCGGCGGCATATAGGTGTCCGTCACAACCGCCGGAGCGCCGGGACCGTACATGACGTCACCGCCCACCCATGTCATTTCGACATTCCGGAAGTCGGAGATATTCTCCCACGGTGCGCCGTCGACCAGAACCAGGTCCGCAACCTTGCCAACCTCGATCGAGCCGCGCTCTTCAAACTGATCGAGTGCCTTGGCAGAGTTTGCTGTTCCCGCGATGAGGGCGTCGGCTGGTGTCAGGCCTGCCCGGACGAGCTGTTCGAGTTCACGCAGTGTCGATTCACCGTGCGGCGTGAACATCATCCCCGCATCCGTGCCGAGTGTGATCAGGCCGCCAGCATCATAGACCGTCTTCACATTGCGTAGACCCGTCTGGTAACGCGCCATACGCGACTCCCAATTTGGACCCGTCCGCTCGAACTCGGCGATTTCTGGCTTGTCTGCCTGATAAACCGCGAGCGTGCCGGCATATCCCATACCGGACTCCACGACGTCCTTTAGCGTCTCCTCATCGATATTTGTGTCGAGAATGGAGTGAACCTGGGAATCGACACCTGCGCGCGCCGCGATTCCCGACCGGTCCACCGTTACGGTGTGCGTGACGACTGGCAGATCATGCTTGTGGGCTTCCTCAATCAGAGCTGTGAGCGTCGGTTCATTGATGCTGGTATCATCGACGCCTGACCCATAACGCCAGCCATCCGCAAATACCTTGATCAGGTCTGGCTCGTAAGGAACCAATTCCTTCACGGCTTCAACGGCGGCAAATGGCGTGTTGACCCATTTGGTGGTGGTCTGATCGCTCCAGGTTGCGCCATGGCCATTCGTCGTGCTCATGCGCGCGGCGATATTCACATTTGGCCCCGGAAGGGTCTCAAGCCAGGCGCGCTGCGGAGCAAACGCTTCTGGTGCCTGGTGCATGTCGACAACTGACGTGACGCCGGATGCAACATATGCCTGAGAAATCTGCGGCGAGCTGGCCGGTTCACCGCCCTGCGTATAATGCACGTGAAGATCATAAAGGCCCGGCAGAAGCGCTTTGCCTTCAGCATCCAGGACATCTATGCCCTCGGGCACCGCGCCGCTCGTGTCCACGCTGGCGATCAGGCCGTCTTCAATCACCACGCTGGCAGAATAGGGCGCTGCGCCCGTGCCATCGAACACCATGGCATTGGTAATTGCGACGTCGTCCGCTGCGGCTGAAAGTGAAACAGTGGCTGCGCCAGTCAGCAGCGCGATTTTGAGCAGAGAATTCATGGTGCACTCCGAATGTAGGGGTCTTGAATACTCGTTTTAGATCTTCCTCCGAAGAAGTCGATTTGTGGTATATGGCGTGTTTTACTTTGCGGTGAGAAGTAGTTGAGCACTCTTGCTCCCCAATAGAGCGGACAACCACAATCAAAAGACGAGTAAGTGATCAGTCTAAACCGTTATGAAGCAGCTAAGAATGGAAATGGTATTTCGCATTCCAGCAAGTCGGTGACCAGAAAACTGAAAGCCTGTCATCCGCTTATCGTGAAGGGCGCGAAGCAAGAGATGATCTGGCGGGACTCCTTGCCTGGCTGGCACCACCGGCCTTGGTCGAACGGAGTTTTCAGAGCCTGGCGAAAACCGATGTTTCCGCTGCACTCGAATATGAAGATGCTGTTCGAGCTTATCATGCTCAGTTGCGTGCCTGGTATTATCCCAAACTATTCGGCACCGAAGAGTTCGATGGAGATCAGTTGATGTCCCTGAGTTCATCGCCTCGTCTTGATGTCTTGCTCCTGTCAGGCAGAGCAGAATATTTGAAAAAAACATCATTTCACATCAATGGGTGGCTGATGCTCCATCGATGTGGCGAGTCGGAAACTAGCCGTCTTGTTGAGGTATTGTCGCTCGAGTCGTTTATTTGGTTATTCCGCAGAAAATAGAAGTACGCTCCGTGCCGGTTCAACTAGGATCAGCAAAGTGTGGGGAGGTATGTGGGAATGG
>PABS01000113.1 GCA_002699325.1 Ponticaulis sp.
CGAGTTGCCCTCCCAAAGCTTCAGTTGCCTTTGCAATCAGCTCACGGGTTTCGCCTTCATTCGAAAGATCCACCTGGACGAGCACGGCTCTTGTGCCCGCTGCGCGAACAGCCTCAGCCGTATGCTCAGCGCCTTCGCGTGAGGATTGATAGTGTATCGCAACGTCATACCCATCTTGAGCGAGTGCGACGGCCATAGCCTGTCCGAGACGCTTGCCTGCGCCAGTAATCAACACTGTTTTGGTCGTGGTCAGATCCAAGGATCGCTCCAGCCCAGCCCGAGCACATAGAAATGGTAGAGCCCATAGAGATAGACCGCGTACGCTACGAGAAGCAAGATACCCGTCAGACGGCCAATTGGCTTGCGGATCAGAACATAGACCAGAACAAAGAGCATGGTCAGTGCCATGAACCAATGGTCGAACTCTCCGAAGACAGGCGGCAATGCAAGCGGACCAAACAGAGCAATAATGCCGCCCGCACCCAGAATGTTGAACATCATCGAGCCCGCCACATTCCCGAGCACCACATCTTCCTCTCTACGGAAGGCGGCGGCGAGAGACGCTGAGAGCTCTGGCAGTGACGTGCCAACAGCAAGGAGTGTCAGACCAACCAGTTCAGACTGAATATTGAACTCATTTGAAATGGCGATGGCGCCGGTGATCGCCAAGTGCGAGCCCAGCGGCAGACCAACAATTCCAAGAACAATGAAAAATGCGGTCTTCAGCCATCCTGGTGGAGGGGCAGCCACTTCATCGGCAATAAGTTCGTCCGCGTTCCCGCCAGGCGGCACGAGAAGCGAACCAACGACGTAAACGACCAGAAAGCCGATAAAACAGATACCGACCAGGGTTGTCAGACCGGTCGTTGGGGTGAGGATCAGCCAGGCCAGAGTGGCTAACATCGTGATAATCACGGATCGCGTGAGGCCCACGCCGACCGTAGACAGTGGATAAATCAGCGCCGGGACACCAAGCACCAGTAGGACATTGGCAATGTTCGAGCCAACAATATTCCCCATGGCCAGCCCCGGCGAACCATCGAGTGTCGCTTCAATGGCAACAAGCATTTCCGGAGCGCTGGTACCAAAGCCGACGATTACAACACTCGCCAGAATACGAGACACACCTAGCTTGAGCGCCGCAGCGACGGCGCCACGCACAAGAAAATCACCTGCCAGGACCAGGAAAACCAGTCCGGCAATCAGCATCGAAAAGTAAATGAGCATTCAGCCAGGAATTAATCCAGGCGCTTCAGATCGATCAGATTGAGCAGTGCAAAGATACCGACGGCAAGTCCAAGGACGATGAAAGAAGCGTGAATATGCATGCGAGTCTCCAGAATCTTTCTTCCCTCTATCGCGGCTGTTTCAGAAAGACGAGAGGGGGTTGTGTCACAATATCAGTTTATTTGTGTGAGAGATCACCTAACCAATGACCTCGCTAGCGTGAGACGGCTGAATAACAACGCCTTGCGGGCGCGTCAAAGTGGCGCAGAACCATGATTGCCAACCTCTGTTCTCCTTTGTTTTCATCCTACTTTTGTAGATTTTCCACCATAAATGGCCCCGTCAATCGACGCCATTCAATCGACTTCTCAAGTAAATTTTTAATCATGCCGATTTAGCCAGATACAACCTGAGGGCACCACTTCGACAAGATTGGACGCACCCTCGTGCCCAAGAGGTTGATTTAAATGTTTACGTCAGAAGACTTAAAGCAGCGACTTCACTTCATTCGCCTTGATGCACAGGCGATTGACGTCCTGAAAAGCTTTTCAGGAATTATCGAAGACAAGCTTCCTTCAATTCTTACATCTTTCTACGAACACATCGGAAAATATCCTGATGTGTCGCGTTTCTTCAATGACACAGCACATATGAAGTCCGCGGCTTCCAAACAGGTTGAGCACTGGAAACTGATCCTCACAGGGAAGTTTGACAGCCACTATGTCGACTCCGTGCGACGGGTTGGACGCGTGCACGCACGGATCGGCCTTGAGCCTCAATACTATCTGTCTGGCTACACCTTTATTGTGAATCAGATTCTGCAGGAACTGATGCATGCCCTGGCCGGCAAAAAGGGGTTGAACCGCAAGGATATGAATCGCTATGCGGCCGCGCAGGATACTTTCCTCCGCGCAGCCATGCTCGACATGGATCTGGCTATTCACTTCTTCAACGAAGCCCGCGCCGAAGAGGCCAAGCAGAAAATGCTTGAGATGGCCAAACACTTTGAGAGCAGCGTAGGCGCGATCACTGAAGTGGTTGCATCAGCCTCGACCGAGCTTGAAAGCACAGCGCGGTCTATGACCGGAATTGCCGACCAGACCCACGAGGAATCGGTGAGTGTAGCGGCCTCAATTGCACAAGCGACTGAAGGTGTGTCCTCTGCGGCTCGCTCAGTTGAAGACATGGGCAAAGCCGTCGACGAAATTGCAAAGCAGATGTCTCAGGCGAGCTCACTGGCCGGACGCAGTGTCGAAACGGCAAACAGTGCAAGCAACACCATTCGTACGCTCTCCGCTTCAGCAGACAAGGTTGGAGAAGTTATTTCGCTGATTTCTGATATTGCCGAGCAGACAAACCTTCTAGCGCTAAACGCGACAATCGAAAGCGCGCGTGCGGGAGAGGCCGGCAAGGGATTTGCGGTAGTTGCTTCTGAAGTTAAGTCGCTGGCAAACCAGACGGCACGGGCGACAGAAGATATCTCTGGCCAGATCAAACAGATGCTGGACATCACCGAAACCGCCGTAAAGGCCATTGATGATATTCATGCCGCCATCAGCGAACTGAATGCTGTCTCCCTTTCGATCAATTCCTCTGTCGAGGAACAAGCGATATCGACCCGGGAAATTGCGCGGAATACCTCAGAAGCAGCAGCGGGCAATCAATCCGTCAGCGATGCCATCCAACGTGTTGCCAGCTATGCCGACAATACAAAGACGGCGAACAGAGAGGTTGTGAGTTCGTCAGGTGAACTCGGTCGGGTAGCAAGCGAACTTGAACGTCAGGTCGCACAGTTCCTGGAGCATATTCGCGCTGCCTGATGCCCTGTGGAGGGCGGTGACGTCGGAATGCGTCATATAATAGAATGCTATTCAAAACCCCGCCCCGGTAATAACGAGGCGGGATTTTTTCTTGTATNAAAAATATAGTCAGGAANAGGCGAGGACAGCTTTCTGGCTTTTATTGACCTATCTCGAACAGGACGGCTCCAAAANGGAACGNTACCTGATCTATTCTGTGTCAAGAAGGTAGCATGCCAAAATGTCGCAACCGAAAGGTGCGTTTCTAAACAAAACCGGCCGATCTGTTAACTTTCTCGAAAGTATCAGATGCGAGAACTGAACCTGTCGAAAGACAAAGCGGTCCTGGACGTGGCGTATCCCCCCCCTCCCCCACACGTCCTGACATAAAGAGCGACTGTCTCCTCCCCTCCCCCCCCGACAGGAGACAGTCGNTTNTTTATCGACGCTCGGGAATTACAGCCTTTCAGATTTTCAGAAGAGGTCGCCCTGTTTCGCCGGTTTGGGCGGCGCTGGTTTAGGCTTTCGTGAAGGTGGGTCACTCGCTGACGGTGCCGAGGTAGAAACCTCAAGGGCCCCATCTGCGAACTGAACGGATAGCCGGGCATGCTCGGAAGCAATCTCACGCGTTCTGACGAGCCCGCCCGAGCTGTCTCGAACNACCGCATAACCGCGCTTGAGCGTCGCCTGATAGGACAGCGCTTCCAGAAGATTGCCCGCGCGTGCGGCCCTGTCGGATTTCTCAGAGACTGTGCGTTTCACGCTGCGCTCAAGACGCTCAGAAAGCTGGTCAATTTCTCGCCTATCCGAAGCGGCCTTTAACAGCGCNCCCTGACGCGCAGNGAGCCTCCGATCGAGCATCTCGAGCCGCTCATTTCCCTTTACAACACTACGACTGAGGCCAGAAGCCAGATCGCGCCCGGCGCGTTCGACATTCGACTGCAGCTGCGTGAGCGCTGTGCGAAGCGTCTGAGGGCGCAGGCGGGGGGCGATCTGGTCGTATTGGCCACGCTTTCGAACGACCGCAGACTGAAGTGCAGACGATAATCGGCTTTCGGCATAATCAAAGCGCTGCTGACGTCCTTCAAGCAGAGTCTGGGGCTTCGGCAGACGAGCCGCAAGTGCAGCGAGGTCCTGCTGATTGTGACGAACATGCTGCGTCAGAGCGCGTGTCAGCCGCTGGCCATGCGCATCTACATCCTGGAGAAGCTCTGTCCGCACCGGAACGGCGATTTCAGCCGCCCCTGTGGGCGTCGGCGCCCGGCGATCAGACGCATAGTCGATGAGCGTCGTATCCGTCTCGTGGCCGACCGCAGAAATGAGCGGAATTTCAGATNCNGCTGTGGCGCGGACCACAATCTCCTCATTGAAGGGCCAGAGGTCTTCAATAGAGCCGCCGCCCCGTGCAACGATGAGTACATCCGGCCTCGGCACAGGCCCGCCCGGTGCAAGGGCGTTGAAGCCCTGAATGCCAGCTGCGATCTGAGCAGCCGCCTTCTCGCCCTGGACCAGCGCAGGCCAGACAAGAACATGAACCGGAAACCGTTCAGTGATGCGGTGAAGAATATCTCGGATGACCGCGCCAGTCGGACTGGTGACGACACCAATGACGCGCGGAAAGACGGGAAGTGGCCGCTTTCGGGACGTCTCAAACAGACCTTCCGCGGCAAGCTTTTTCTTCCGCTCCTCGAGAAGCGCCATCAGCGCACCCGCGCCGGCCGGACTCATGGTATCGGCGACCAGCTGATAGTTCGAACGGCCCGGATAGGTGGAGAGCTTGCCCTCTGCAACCACTTCCAAACCTTCTTCAGGTCGGAAGGGCAGCTGGGACACAGACCCGCGCCACATAATGGTATTGATGACGGCTTTATCGTCTTTCAGGTCAGCATACATGTGGCCCGATTTGGCGATTGTAACGCGCCCGAGTTCGCCGCGCACGCGCACGCGCTCAAAGTTGGTCTCGATTGTCCGCTTGATGGACCCGGCCAGCTCCGACACCGAAAACTCATGGAGATTGGCACTGGCAGGCCGCTCGGAAGGAAAAAAGTCTGACATGAAGCCAGCCTAGCATGAGCGAAGTGAGTCGTGACAGCCTCATTCATCGCGCCCTGGCCGCGGCCTGATGCCGTACTGCCACCGAAGATTAGCTATAGCCAGATAACTCAATCAAAAGACTTTTCTGGTTAACCTGTGCGCTTAAGGGAGGAGCGAACAGCGTGACGCAGCCATCAGAACTCATCGATGCCCGGACTTATAACAATGAGTTATTCGCTCTAAATCTCTACTTGAAGCGTATCAGTACCGGTCATGCCGTCATCCGCATGGTGGGCAATATCGCAATCGTTACGCTGATCATTGCTGGGTTTGGAGGGGCACATACGGGCTTTCTGATCGGTTGGGGTATTGCGGTGGTGCTGCTTGAACTCGCCTCCTATCTCAAGGTCCGGCAGTATTTCAATAAAGGGGCCAGTCAGCTTGCCGAAGACGGAACCATTAATGGTCGACACGTCACGACCAAACTGGTTCGGATTGTTCTCTACCTAAATGTCGTCATTCCGACGGCCGTTATTACATGGGCTTATGCGATCCCGGCGTTCATGATGGCCGGTATGGATGGCCCCGCCCCCGCGATTGGAACCATGGTCTGCGTGATCATTCTGGTGAATATCGCGGCTCTTCACACCTACCACACCTCGCTGCCGCTGATCACAATTTCGGTTCCGGCCGTCGCCTTTATGATGTGCCTCGGTTCTATTACTGATAACGCCAACCAGATGTTCTATCTCGGATTTGGCGCGCTTATGATCATCAATACGATTTCCATCGCAATTGCTGGCGTGAAGACGCAAAAATCTCTGATGAAATCCAAACAGGACGCCGAAGATGAGGCTCTGGCCCGTCAGGATGCCGATAACGCNAACAGAGCAAAGTCCCAATTCCTCGCCAATATGAGCCACGAACTTCGGACGCCGCTGAATGCGATAATCGGTTACAGCGAAATGATGCTTGAAGATGCGGAAAACGACGGCCGGAAATCCGATGTCGATGACCACAAGCGCATTATNCTGGCCGGCAATCGTCTCCTCTTGAATATCAACGACATCCTCGATTTCTCAAAGATCGAAGCGGGCCGGATGGAGACTGAAATTGGCCAGTTTGACCTGCGTCAGATGGTCGAAGATGCGGCAGATACGATACGCCCGGCCTTAAGCCAGAAGCCTGTAAGTCTCCAGATTGAATTATCCGAGGCGCTGCCTCTCATCTGGTCTGATCGACACAAGCTCGAGCAATGCCTTCTCAATCTCTTATCCAACGCTGCCAAGTTCACCCATGAGGGCGAGATCCGGATCACAGGCCATGCAGAAGAGGTTTCTGGGTTTTCCGGCTTCGTTCTCGAGGTCCATGATACAGGCATCGGTATGACCGACGAGCATCTGGCAAATATCTTCAAGCCATTCTCCCAGGCGGATAACACCTTCACAAGAAAATACGGCGGTACGGGCCTTGGCCTGGTCATCACTCAGCGGCTCATGAAATTGCTTGGCGGCGAACTCTCAGTCATCTCAACAGACGGCAAGGGTTCAGTATTCAGTCTTCATTTCCCAATCATGTCGCAGCTCGCCCAGACCAGCTCGTCAAACCTTCAACTTGAAGATAATCATGACCAGCCTTTCATCGTAATTGCAGATGATGATCTGGATGTTCACGAGCTTCTGTCGCGCGATCTGAAATCGCTCGGCTTTGCAATTCGTCACGCAACCACCCTCACCAGTGCACGGGAAGCAATCGCCAGCGAACATCCGTCGCTTGTGATGCTGGACCTCAACTTCCCAGACGGAAGTGGCCTGGACCTGCTGAAGGAAATTCGTTCCAGCGAAAACCTGGAGGGACTTCCGGTTATTGTGCATAGCGTCGATTCCGACCGTCAGCGTAGTCTTGATGCGGGCGCCTCCACTCACATGACAAAACCAACACCACGAGAAGATCTGATCGCCACAGTTGTACGCCTGGCAGTGCAATCCAGAAAACCGGCTCAAGCAAGCGCTCCGTCATCCACAGGGGACATGGCATCCATGCGCCAGTCTGCATAACGCCTTAAGTCTTTCAGGATCCACGTTAAGACTTTTGAATACAGATAAGTATAGCCTGAACACAGGAATGAATAAAAAGAACAGATTTTCCGGAGTGTTCACATGGCACGCGTACTCGTTGCGGAGGATAACGAAGATAACTTCAATATGATTTCCCGTCGCCTTGAGCGAAAAGGGCTTGAGGTTATCGGCGCACGAAACGGTATTGAAGCAATTGAAGCCGCACGCACTCAGTCTCCCGACATCATACTCATGGATATCTCCATGCCAGGCATGTCCGGCCTCGAAGCTACACGCGCATTACGTGATGAGCCCGCAACTCGCAACCTGCCCATCATTGCGCTGACGGCGCATGTGGGGAAGAAGGATCGAGACGAGTGTTTCGCTGCGGGTTGCGATGCGTTTGAAGGGAAGCCCGTCAATTTCGCAAACCTGATGGAAACTATGGCCAATGTCCTTTCCATCAAAGGCAAGCAGCTCGTCTAGAACGCGCCAGCCACGCGCTCCACGGCCCACCAGAGGCCTATTCCAGCAATCAGGAGACTGGCCGGTATCACGATAACGGCGCGATACCATCTGGCCTTGAAAAACCAATTCAGGGCGAGCCAGGCNAGCAGCACCACTGAAAGCTGGCCAAGCTCCACACCGATATTGAAACCGATCAGCGACGACCAGAATAAGCCGTTTGGCAGATCCTGCTCCAGAAAGAAGCCGGCAAAGCCGAGACCGTGGAGCAGGCCGAAACCAAAGATGATGAACGGCCTCCATGCTGTGATGGATCGGAAAAAAATGTTCTCCAGCGCGACGAAGGCAATGGAGGCTGCGATCAGGGGCTCAACAACTTCTCCCGGCACGTTCACAAAGCCTGCGGCAGCCAGCGCAAGACTCGCAGAGTGCGCAAGCGTGAATATGGAAATCTGCAAAGCCAGCGGGCCAAATTTCCTCACAGCAAAAAAGAGCGCAAGGACGAAGAGTATGTGATCCAGCCCGCCGGGAAGTATGTGTCCGATACCAGCACGGACAAAGAAAGCGGTATTGCCGAGCAGAGTCCGATCCGTGTTGATCAGAAGAGCTTCAGCGGTGAGNGGCGCCTCTGCATTGTCGATTTGCGCCAGCGCGCGACACAGCTCTGGGTCCATATCGCTGCCCGGTGCGCACATCTCATCTTCTGGATGGGCCGACGCNCCCAATCCAGCGCTCAAGGCGGTCGCCAGCAAAATCAGAGCACAGGCAGCAAGCCTAATTAAAGGGTGGATGCGCATGGGTGGCAGAATGATCCTCAACATNATGAAGATGAGGAACGCTGATCGCTGCAATCGCCAAAGCGATGACCACACCCGTGACCAGTGCCGGTATGCTCCGCACCGGGCGTTCTTCATGCATATGCGCCATAAGTGGCCCNGTCGAAACAAATAGAAGCAGTCCCGCCGACAGTGCAAAAAGCAAGTTCAGATCTTCTGCATCGACGCTCTGGATGACAGGAAAAGCTGCAATCGCGCCGAATGGGGTCGTCAGCCCGGCAGCAAACAGCGCCAGAATGAAGGAGTTCCGATTTGACAGGCCAGCGCCTCGCAGAAGCGCAAATGTCACAATACCTTCTGGAAACTCGTGTAGGACGAGGCCCAGCGTAGCAAAAATGCCGGTATCGTATCCACGTGAGAACGTGATGGTGTAAATCATGCCATCGACGAAAGAGTGGATGGCAATTGCGAGCATCGGCGTGAGACCGGCCGCTAGCGTGCCAGCGTTTGATACAGGCAGGATCGATTTGAGCGTATCGTGCAGTAACAAGCCCAGAAAGAAGCCGCCGAGCATATAGAATGATGCCGGACCTTCTTCGCGCAACACTTCCGGTGCCAGGTGCGTCAGCACCATTGTCAACAACAGGCCGCTTGCGACCAACGCGAACAAAGGCGCAAACTTACGGCTCCAGTCGCTACGGACAGCGACCAGAATCAGCCCGACCGTCGCCACGAAGGCGGCGAGGCTGGACAGAAAAAGAGGAGCCAGCAAAGGTGAGGTGTACAAAGCGGAAAAAAGCTCCTGGAGGCCGACAAGGTGCGTTGCGGAAACGCCCTTATGCTTTATATTGTAATATTATATCAAGTCTTCAAATCGACCTGTAGAGAGAAATCCTATGTCACCTGCCCTTTTGGGTCTATCCGGCCTCTTCCTCGTTTTGACAACTGCTCATGAAGAAGCGCCCCGACAGGCCCAGGCGCATACGCATGGTCTCGGAGAAGCGTTCGTCACCCTTGAGGGCAAAGATCTGGCCATTCAGATCGCGGCACCGTCAGCGAATTTCGTGACGAAAGATGGTGCGACCGCAGACACTGACGCGCTAACCCTCACCGGCGAGATGATTGTCAGCCTGCCTCGCTCTGCAAAATGCGATGTGACTGACATTTCAGTGGAGAGCGAAGCAATCAGCACGCCCGATAGCGAGCATGAGCATGCCGATATGGATCACGATCACGCAGACCATGACCACCATGATGCGGATGAAGACGTCCACGATCAGCACGAACATGAACATGAAGACGACCACGCAGGCCACTCAAACCTACTGGTCAGCCTGGAAGCACAGTGCGACAATCCAGACAAACTGAACCGCGTTGAGTTGAAAGTCTTCGAAACCTGGGCAGGCTTTGATACGCTCGATACAACTTTTCTGACACCAGAGGGCGTGAACACCGCACGCTTGAGTTCTGGGAACACCAAGATCGAACGCCCCTGATCAACACTCTCCCGAAAGGGTCAGCGCGTATGCTGCTTGAATTGAAATCGGTNGAATTTGCCTGGCCNGGNCAGGCGCCNNTNCTNCNNATCCCGGAGTTTNNCATGNCNGCNGGNGANCATGTNTTNCTGAAGGGCCCAAGTGGNTCNGGCAAGAGTACNCTNCTCGGNNTGATTGCNGGCGTNCTNACGGCTCAATCCGGTGAAATCAGNTTTGACGGACANGANCTGATNANNCATNTCGAACGCNCANCGCGACAAGCTGCGGGCGCGCGATATGGGCGTNATTTTTCAGCTGTTCAATNTNCTGCCNTANNTGGATCTNCTCTCCAANGTCGCNNTGCCNTGNCGNCTNTCTGCNGAGNGNCGNAAGCGTGCNGAAGTCTGATGGCGAAAGCGTTGAAAACGAAGCTCGTCGCCTGCTTAGCGCGCTGGGCCTGTCTGAACATGTCGATCGCGGGGCGCCTGTTTCTGAGCTCTCGGTCGGCCAGCAACAGCGGGTGGCTGCCGCACGCGCACTGATCGGCCTGCCGAAACTGATCATCGCCGATGAGCCGACCTCTNCAGTGGATACTGAAGTGCGCAATGTCTTCATTGAACTCCTGAAATCTGAGTGTCAGAAGACCAATACTGCGCTTCTGTTTGTCAGCCATGACCCGGAGCTTGCCAGTCAATTTGATCGGGTGGTGAACTTAGACGAACTCAATAGCTGCGCGAAGGAGCCCGCCTGATGTCTCAGTCAGCTATTCTTCGTCTGGCTCTGGCGAGCCTCTGGAATCGCAGGATTTCGGCCCTTCTGACAATTCTCGCAGTAGCCGTCAGCGTGATGTTGTTCCTTGGCGTCGACAAATTGCGTGGTTCTGCGCAGTCGAGCTTTGAGCAGACTATTCACGGCACCGACTTGATTGTTGGCGCGCGCACCAGCCCTGTNAGCCTGGTCTTGTTCTCGGTTTTCCATATCGGCAACCCTTCTGCGGCGGTGACCTGGGAGACCTATGAATGGCTGGAAGGCCGCGATGATGTGGACTGGGCTGTGCCGATCTCGCTAGGGGATTCTCATCGCGGATATCGCGTTATCGGGACGACACCGGAATTCTTTGAACGTTACGCCTATCGCAGCGGACAAGCCGTGAGCTTTGCTGAAGGCACCGCTTTCACCGACCTCTATGATGCCGTGATTGGCGCCAAAGTGGCCGCTGAGCTTGGCTATTCGCTCGACACTGAAATGACGCTGGCCCACGGGACAGGCGAAGTGAGCTTCATGGAGCATGACGAGCGACCATTCCGCGTCACTGGAATTCTCGAGACCACAGGTACGCCGGTGGATGAGTCTGTATTTGTGTCTGTGCCTGCGATTGAAGCCATCCATGTTGGCTGGGAAAGCGGCGCCCCCTCACCAATGGCAAAGCTGTTTACAGCCGAGGATGTCCGCAAGATGGACCTGACGCCTGAGGCCGTTTCGGCGGTTTTTCTGGGTTTGACCGACCTCAAGCGCGTCCTTCTCGCGCAGCGGGCCATCAATACCTATCCGCAAGAAGCGCTGGTCGCCGCTATTCCCGGTCAGGCCATCAGCGAGGTCTGGCAAATCATTGGCGTTGCGGGCCGCGCTTTGTTGGCGGTGTCGGCATTCGTCATCCTGGTTGGTCTCGTGTCCATTCTGACGTCCATTCTCGCCAGCCTGAAAGAACGGCGCAGGGAAATGGCTGTGCTGCGCGCTATTGGCGCCGGGCCGG
>PABS01000114.1 GCA_002699325.1 Ponticaulis sp.
TCTGTATCTGATTTCAATTCAACAGCATTCGGATCATCACAGTATGCCTTGGCGATGACCCTGACCCACTCACCATGGAAATTCGTTGCGTTTTCCAAAACATCGAAGAATTCTTCCTGTGTTTTGATGATCGAACCTGTGACAGCGGGTGCGGGTTCTGGTGATGAGCAGGCACCGGCAACCCATGCACCAAGGCAGGTCAGAAGAAGGAGCGAGCGGAAAGCACCGTGTGTCATTCGTTTTCCGATTTAGAGAGGTTGGTCGGTGATCGCGACATATGCCACAGCGCGCCGATCCAGGCACCTTTCATGAAGGCGAGCAGGGTGAGGGCCGTTGAGAACATGAAGATGCCAAGTAGTGGCAGCGCGATCCAGACATGGTCACCTGCCGTCATGGAGGCGAGAAAGATGATGGGTGCAAAAAATGGCCCCAGCAACAAGACAGTTAGCCAGGCCGGGCCGTCTGCCGCCTTCTCATGGTCATAAGCCTCACCGCACGCGGGGCATGTGGGGTTGAGCTTCAGATAGCCCTGAAACAGCTTGCCTTCGCCGCAAGCAGGGCAGCGTCGTAAAAAACCTCGAAGGACCGATGTAAGTGCGGGTGACATGGCAATTCTTGTGCGCCACTTCTTTTTCAAAGGCCAGCCCGGTGACGGCTCCGAAACCGTCTGCTAACCGAAACCCATGACGAATTTGACGCCAGCTGCCTCACACTTTGATGATGACAACCAGCACTGGATTTCGGTGCGGGTGTATTACGAGGACACCGATTTTACCGGCCTCGTCTATCACGCCAATTATCTGAAGTATTTTGAGCGTGGCCGCTCTGATTTTCTGAGGGATGGCGGCGTCAGCCATCAGGACCTCCTGAGCCGCAATGATCCTGCGGCCTTCACCATTCTGAAGGCGGATATCGACTTCAAGCAGGCCGCCCGCGTGGATGATCTTCTGTCTGTGCGTACCCGCTATCGCGGCCTGAAGGGGCCGCGCATCATCTTTGAACAGGCCGTGCTGCGCGATAAAACGCTGATCGCAGAAGCGCAGATCACAGCGCTGACGATTCACAGCGATGGTCGCCCCCGTAAACCCATCCCCGAGATCGTTGAAAAACTTCAGCGCTACATTGTGAGCGACTGATGACAGATGAGGCAGACAGCTCGATTTTGCGAATGTTCTGAACGACTTAATATCAACGGCTGAACATGAAATCTCTGCAATTGGCAGTCTTTGTCCTCATTTCGCCAAAGTTCTTGTCGAGAGAAGCGAAGCCCGTTTGTTAGATCGGCAGGACGCAATCAAAAAGTGGACCCGTAAATGGAAACTGAAACGCTACAGGCCGTCACGACGAATAGTTTCTCACTGTATCAGCTCTTTCTTCATGCTGACATCGTCGTCAAACTCGTCATGGGCCTTCTCGTCGCCCTTTCCGTCTGGTCCTGGGCCATCATCATCGACAAGTTTATGACGATTGGCGGTGCAGTTTCGCGCGCCAAGAAATTCGAGTCAGCCTTCTGGTCCGGCCAGCCGATCGACGACATGGATGATCGCATCATGTCGAATAATAAAGAGACCATGGCGCGCGTTTTTTCTGCCGCCTCCCGCGAGTGGCGCGATGCGCGCCGCGCGACAGGTCTGACAGAGTATCAGGGCTCTGCGCTGGTGAACCGCGCCGAGCGTCTGATGAATGCGTCGACCGATCGTGAGCTGTCCCGGTTGGAAAATGGCCTTGGCGTGCTTGCAACGATTGGTTCGGTTTCGCCCTTTGTCGGCCTGTTTGGCACAGTCTGGGGCATCATGAATGCCTTTCGCGAGATCGCAGGTACGGGCTCGACGAGTCTCTCTGTTGTTGCGCCGGGTATCGCCGAGGCGCTGTTCGCCACAGCCCTTGGTCTTGTTGCGGCAATTCCGGCCGTGACATTTTACAATAAGTTCGCCGCTCAGATTGGTCATTTCCGGGACCGACTGGATACCTTCACACAGGAGTTCGTGGTGCGGCTGTCCCGTCGCCTGACCGAGCGTCAGACGGAAGGGCTCTGATCCATGGCCATGTCAATGAACTCCATGGGCGGCGGTGGCGGGCGGCGCGGTAATCGTCGCCGGGGCCTTAACTCCGAAATTAACGTCACCCCTTTCGTGGATGTGATGCTGGTTCTGCTGATCGTCTTCATGATCACGGCGCCGCTGCTCACAACCGGCGTGGACGTCACGCTCCCATCAGCAAAGTCGAAGCCGCTTCCGGCCTCGCCAGATGAAGTGCTTGCGCTGACCATTCAGGAAGACGGCACGCTTTTCCTGCAGGATGAGGAAATCCCGCTGTCTGAGCTTCAGGCCAAACTGCGCGCGATTATTGAGTCTGGCCAATACAACAACCGGATCTATGTGCGTGGCGATACCGTGGTTCAGCTTGGTCTTGTCGCTGAGATTTTTTCACAGATTCAGCAGGCAGGCTTCAACAGCGCCGCAATCGTGACGGATTCGAACGCAGAATAGACGCATGAAATACGCGCTGCCCGCATCAGTCATATTCCACGTCGCGATAGGGGCCTCCGGCCTGTTCGCCTGGAGCATTGCGCCGAGCGGGCCGACGGAAACCTATGTCGAAGTGCCACTGGATATTGTTGAGCTGGCAAATGAGACAAACATTCAGGAAGTCGTGAGACCGCGTCCGGAACCGCCACCCGAACCTGAAGAGGAAGAGGTGGTGGATCAGGAGGGCGAGGATGAGCCCGTTTCCGAAGCCGAGCCTGAGCCAGAGCCTGCTGCTGAGGAAGAAGTGCCCGCCATGCCGGAGGAGCCAGAGGCTGAAGAGCCAGAGCCACCGCCACCTGAGCCGGAACCCACACCAGAACCCACTCCGACGCCGGAGCCAAGCCCCACGCCGGTAGTTCGCAAGACGACTCCGCCGAAAAACTCTGATCCGCTCGGTGACCTTCTTGGCCAGACCGAGGACCTCTTGCAGGATCGAAAGGATGAAGACGTCCAGCGAGAGCGTCGTGCGTCGAACCGGGCCCTTGAGGACCAGGAAGAAACCCAGCGCCGGGGCGCTGGCGAGAAAACCCAAAACAAGGCCACGGTGCTCGACTTTGTGAAATCCTATATCATTCAGGAAGGCTGCTGGCGCTCGACCAAAGACCTGCCAGATTGGGAGAATCTCGATGTGACGGTCCAGTTCCGGCTGGACGCAAAAGGACGGCTTCTGGGTCAGCCTCGCGTTCACAAATCGGCGCGACCCGTCAACAACGACCCCTTCATTCGCGCGGCGGCAGATCGCGCCATTCGTGCGATCTCAAACTGTGAACCTTTTCCCCTGCCGGAGGAAGATTATGATCTCTGGCGCAACGAAGATCTCAGACTGACGTTTGATGAAACGCTCTGAAGAACAGAACCGGAGAATCCTTATGGCATTCAGAAAGCTCGTATTTGGCCTGGCCGCCGCACTGACGACCTGTCTTGGCTTGAGTCTGCCCTCCAGCGCGCAGATCGAAGGCACGATTAACACGGCTTCAGCGCGCCAGTTCCGGGTCGCTCTTCCGAATTTCGAAGGCTACAGCCCCGAGGCGCAGGCGCTTGCTGATCAGATCGTTTCGATCATGCGAAATGACCTGCAGTCGACCGGTTTGTTTGACCTCTTGCCGCCAGAGAGTTTCATCCAGAAAGACCTTTCGGTACTGGTTCAGCCGCGCTTTGCCGACTGGCGCATCATTCAGACCGAAGCGCTGGGAATTGGCGAAGTGGAGATCATGCCTGACGGCAAGATGCGCGTCGCCTTCCGCCTTTGGGATCCGGCGACGGAGTCTGAAAAAATGCTTTCCGGTCAACGTGGTCGCCAATATGTTACTACGCAGGAAAACATTCGCCGCGTGGCGCACGTTTTGGCGGATGACATCTATTCCAGCCTGACAGGCGATGCCGGTTACTTCGATACACGCATTGTCTTCATTGCCGAGTCCGGCCCGAAAACGGATCGCCGGAAACGTCTGGCAATCATGGACCAGGACGGCGCGAATGCCGAGCACCTGACAGACGGTCGCTATACTGTGCTCACCCCGCGTTTCTCGCCGAGCCAGCAGACCATCACCTACATGACCTATGAGCGGGGGCGCCCGCAGGTCTATCTGTTTGACATTGAAACCGGGCGCTCTGAGAGTCTTGGCCGTTTTGAAGGCATGACCTTTGCGCCGCGCTTCTCTCCCGATGGAGGCGCTGTCATCATGTCTCAGGCGACGAATGGCAATTCCGACATTTACGTCATGGATCTTGTCAGCCGCCAGAAAACTCGCCTGACTGACCACCCGGCCATCGATACATCGCCCAGCATGTCGCCAACAGGCCGTGAGATTGTTTTCACCTCAGACCGTGGCGGCTCTCCTCAGCTCTATGTGATGAACCGCGATGGCTCGCCTCGGGTCTGCCCCAATGGCAATCGCGACACGGCCTGCCGCATTACGGGTTTCTCCGATGGCGGATATTATTCGACGCCAGTCTGGTCGCCCCGCGGCGACCTGATCGCCTTCACAAAACAGGCAGGCGGACGCTTCCATATTGGTGTTATTCAGCCAGATGGTCGCGGTGAGCGCCTCCTCTCGGAAGCTTATCTGGATGAAGGCCCAGCCTGGTCTCCAAATGGCCGTGTGATTATCTTCTTCCGCGAGGCTCGTCCGGGCGCAGGTCCGAAGCTTTATACTGTGGATCTGACGGGCCGGAATCTGCGTCAGGTTCAGACTCCGGGAGACGCGTCTGACCCTGCATGGTCACCGCCGCTGCGCTAATGGGCAAAAAAATCGAATTGGAACCAAAATTTATTCCAGAACTTTCGTCATTGGCCGCAGAGTTGACAAAATTGAATCTTAACAGCTCAGTTTAAGCGCGAAGGTTGGAAGGGTCGCTTTATGAAATCTATTTCTATTTATTCGGTTTGCATTGCAGGTATTACGCTGGCGCTCGGCGCATGCGCGTCTAAGCCGCCGCCTCAGGAGGACGTCGCCGTCTCAACGCCTCCACCCGTTCAGGAGCCGATGTCACGCCCTACACCGACACCTACAGGCCCACCTCCGACACAAACGGTTGGTCCGCCTCCAGGCTCGGTTCAGGAGTTTGTCGTCAATGTTGGTGATCGTGTGTATTTCGACACCGACCGTTACAACATTGATGGCGAAGACATGGCTGTTCTCGACCGCCAGGTCGCTTGGTTGCGGACATATCCGAACGTGACAGTGATGGTTGCAGGTAACTGTGACGAGCGTGGTACACGCGAATATAACCTTGCACTGGGCGAGCGTCGCGCGAACTCTGTGAAAGATTACCTCGTCAGCCAGGGCATTTCGCCAACGCGGATTGAGACCATATCTTACGGCAAGGAACGCCCAATTGATGGCCGGTCTACGCCGGAAGCCTGGGCAGCGAACCGTAATTCGCATACTCAGATCATCGACGGCGCAGTTGGCTAAGTCCCGCTGAACCTAAAGGAAAACAAAGCAGGGCTGCCTCAATTCAGCCCTGCTTTTTTGTTCTATCAGAGACTATGACACACACTTTCCGCTTTGCTGTATCGGCCCTGTCGCTCTCCCTCCTGGCTTTCCCTGCGCTCGCGCAGAATGCTCCGATACGTATCGGACCGGGCGGATCGCCCTATCAGACGCAATCTCCGACCGATAATGCTCAGCTGGCGCGTCAGAGCGCCCGGATCACAGATCTGGAGGCTGAACTGTCCGAGCTGACGGGACGTATTGAAAACCTAGAGTTCCGACTGACACAGCGCGAACGCGCCTATGAAGACGCAATGTCGGCAAATGCGACGCTGCGTGACCAGATCGCAGACCTGTCTGAGCGAATTGACGATCTGGCGGCGTCGCCAGCGCGTTCTGGTGCGTCTTCGTCACGGTCAGGCGTGTCGAATCCGTTTGCAGAAAACCGTCCTGCAACATCCGGTCCGCGTTCCCTGTCCGGAAATGCTGAAGCTGGAAGCCGCGATGATCGCGTTACAACGAGGTTCCCATCCGCCGCGTCTTCAGAAGATGACATGGAGGCTGAACTCGAGGGTTCGGCTTCACCGTCCACCAGGCCGCAAGGTTCGCTGGGCACGCTTGCCGCGAGCCAGCTTCCCGGTCAGGCCGGACCTTTGTTTGAACTTGGCAAGAACCGGCTTCTGAGTTTCGATTATGACGGTGCCGAAGATGCCTTCAGGGCTTTTCTCGAAGAGTTTGGCGATGACAAACAGGCTGGCGAAGCAAACTACTGGCTCGGAGAGGTGCTTTATCTTCAGGGCGACTATGCGGGCTCAGCTCGTTTTCTGACGACATTTGTGCGGGATTATGCGGACGATCCGCGCCGTGGTGATGGCGTTGTGAAGCTCGCCCGCGCGTTACGCGAAGTCGGCGAAACTGATCAGGCCTGCGCCTTTCTCGGGCGTTTGAAACAAGTAGATCCTGACGCGTCAGCGCGCACAGTCGAAGCCGCCAATGTTCAACGCCAACTGGCAGGTTGCAACTGATCCACAGCGGATATCCGGACCAGATGATCAAGTCCCGACTGAGCGACTGGATTGATACCTATCGCTCAGATCTTGGCGCCACGCCCAAAATTCTGATCGCCGTTTCCGGCGGAAGCGACTCACTTGCCATGCTTGAGGCATTTCATGAGGTTCGTGACACTCATAGCCTCGAACTGACATCGGCAACGGTCGATCATAGTTTGCGAGAAGGCTCTGCTGAGGAGGCGGAGTTTGTGCGTGAGATATCTCAGTCGCTCAGAATTCCCCACCAGACACTTAAGCTCGACTGGATGACCAGTGAAAACAGGAGACAGGCTGCTGCACGGCAGAAGCGCTATCGGGCGCTGTCAGATTGTGCACGGGCCTGTGGCGCCAGCTTTATCGCTACGGGGCATACGCTGGATGATCAGATTGAAACCGTACTCATGCGGCTGAATGCCGGGTCTGGTTTCTGGGGACTGGCAGGGATGGCCGAGATTTCTCCCGTTCCTGTCTGGCCAGAAGGCTACGGCCTTCACATTATCCGACCGGTGATGACGCTCACGCGGTCAGATCTTCAGGACTATCTTCGAAGCCGAAACACGGGATGGGTGAGCGATCCATCCAATGAAGACACGGATTATGAACGGGTTCGAACGCGCCGGCTCCTTTCGGGGCAGACAGAACTCTGGTCACATCTGCTCCATATCTGCATTGAAGCCGGAAAAATGCGCGATCACGCCTGTAGACGTCTCACCGAATGGGTGAACACCTCCATGGAATGGCTTGCTGGCTCCTCTGTCCGCTTGGCTCGCTCAAGTCTGAATGAGCTGACTGAGGAGAGCCGGGGGCGATTGATGCAGTTGGTCATCGCAACCGTCTCGGGCCGGGAGCAGTTTGTGGATGTCGCTCGGATGAAAGCGGTCCTTGATCAGCCTGATCTGGAGAAAGGACTGACCCTGGGTGGCTGCGTTCTGCGGGAGGAGGAGGCTCATATTCTCATCGTACCAGAGCTCGATCAATCAAATGTGAGAAACGCTGACCTCGGACGAATGGGACAGGTCTGGGACGGCCGCGTGCTGTTCAAGCGTAAGAGTGCTTCTGATTTTACCCCATGGGGAGACCAAAGCGTTCCTCAGCGCCTGCGAACGCCACAGCTTCCGTCATATCCGGTACGAAAAGCGCTTCCCATCATCATCGGTTCTGATAGCCGCACGAAGCATGTCCCGCATATGGAATCCATGGGAAATGAAAGGCCCCATGATCTGGGTCCTGAACGATTGATGACGCTCCTGCGACACCCAACTGAATTTTTCAGCAGGGAAAACGGTCGCAGGGAGTCGTTTTCCGGCCCGTGATCCCCTATGTTGAGTTCTGAAGTATAAAACCAACGCTGAAAGTCTGACCTGATGAATATGCGCAATATCGCCCTTTGGGCTGTGATTGCTGCCCTGCTGATCGCGCTCTTTTCCTATCTGCAGCCGCAGAATGGTGCGGCGCAAGGGAATGAAATCAGCTATTCCAAACTTCTGGACGATGCCAGAGATGGCAAGGTCGCCTCTGTGAAGTTCGACAATTACAAGATTTCCGGCACCTATACGACCGGCGAGAAGTTCACCTCGTCCAGCTATGCGGTCGAACATGCTGCAACAGAGCTTGATAATGCTGGCGTGGACGTCAGCTTCTCTGACCCAAGCGGCAGCTTCAATTTCTGGAGTATTGTGTCCTCTCTNCTTCCGCTGATCATCATTGTTGGGCTCTGGTTCTTCCTGATGCGTCAGATGCAGGGCGGCGGCGGTCGCGGCGCGATGAGCTTCGGAAAGTCAAAAGCCCGTCTTCTGACGGAACGGCAGGGACGCGTCACGTTTGACGATGTTGCGGGTATTGATGAAGCCAAGGAAGAACTTCAGGAAATCGTCGAGTTCCTCAAGGATCCGAGCAAATTCCAGCGTCTTGGCGGTAAAATTCCAAAAGGTGCGCTGCTCGTTGGCCCGCCAGGTACGGGTAAAACTCTCACGGCGCGCGCCGTTGCTGGCGAAGCGAATGTGCCGTTTTTCACCATTTCGGGTTCTGACTTTGTCGAAATGTTCGTGGGTGTTGGCGCAAGCCGTGTCCGGGACATGTTCGAGCAGGCCAAGAAAAACGCACCTTGCATCATCTTCATTGATGAGATCGATGCGGTGGGTCGTTCACGTGGCGCCGGTATAGGCGGTGGCAATGATGAGCGCGAGCAAACCTTGAACCAGCTGCTGGTGGAGATGGATGGCTTTGAAGCCAATGAAGGCATCATCATCATCGCAGCCACCAACCGTCCTGATGTTCTTGACCCTGCGCTTCTGCGTCCAGGTCGTTTCGACCGTCAGATCACTGTTGGTAATCCGGACATGATTGGCCGCGAGAAAATTCTCAAAGTGCATATGCGCAACGTGCCGATCGCCAAGGACGTTGTGGCGAANGTCATCGCGCGGGGAACGCCAGGGTTTTCCGGCGCTGATCTCGCAAACCTCGTGAACGAGGCAGCGCTGCTGGCTGCGCGTCGAGGCAAACGCATGGTTTCCATGCGGGAGTTTGAGGACGCCAAGGACAAAGTCCTTATGGGACCTGAGCGCCGGTCTATGGTTATGTCTGACAAAGACAAACGACTGACAGCTTATCATGAGGCGGGCCATGCGCTGGTCAGCATCAAAATGCCAGCAACCGATCCGGTTCATAAGGCGACGATCATCCCGCGGGGGCGCGCTCTGGGTATGGTTATGCAGCTGCCTGAAGACGACAAGTTCTCGCAGACTCGGCAGGAGATGACGTCTCGCCTCGCTGTGCTTATGGGCGGCCGTGTGGCTGAGGAGCTCGCATTTGGCGAGGAAAATGTCACCTCTGGCGCTGCGTCTGACATTCAGCAGGCGACGCGCATTGCACGGGCCATGGTGACACGCTTTGGCTTGTCGAACGAAATTGGCCCGGTCGACTACGCTGACAGCGAAGACCCGTATACGCGTCCGACCCATGTTTCTGAGGACACGTCAAAAAAGATCGAGCAAGAGGTTCGCGCGCTTGTGCAGAAAGGCTCAGACGAAGCCCGCCGCATCATGACGGANTANCGNGATCANTGGACGGCGATCGCTGAAGGCCTTCTCGAATATGAGACACTGACAGGCGATGAGATCACTGAACTTCTGAAAGGCATTAAGCCAACGCGCCCTGATGATGATGAAGACACGCCGGGCCCGTCTTCGGCGTTGCCCGTGACTGGCGCAAAGAAGAAGAAAAAAGATAAGCCCGGTGAGGGCGATGTCGGTGATGGTTCGCCTGAGCCTGCATNACAATCGATCAGCCCGGCCTCGTGCCGGGCTTTTTTCTGTTCTGCTTTTTCAGCAATTGCGCTTTGGCCGCCGTTAGCTAATCTCCGCGTATGACACGATTTTACGCTTTTCTCCTCGCCAGTTCTTCCATGGTCATAAGTGCCTGCACGCCGGAATTGCCTGCTCCGCATGACGAGTTTTGGGGGCGGCTCAACGCTCTGTGTGGCAACGCCTATGAAGGTGAACTTGTCAGCGAAGACGCGCAGGATGCAGACCTAGCAAGCGGCGATATCTGGATGGATGTTTCGAGTTGTGAAGGGAAAGAAGTCATTGTCGACTTCATGAATGGCGAGGAGGCTGTCGGCCATTGGGTGCTCACCAAGCGGCCTGCTCAGATCGAGCTTCGCCATATTCATGAGGGTGATGCAGTGACCGGATATGGCGGTTACTCGACTGGAAACTCTTCCGGGGCTCGCATGAATTTCCCGGCTGATGAGGCGACGAAAGCCTTGTTTGATCGTGAGGGCATTCCCGTTTCGAAGGCGAATGTCTGGGCTGTGGAAGTCCGGCCAACTGTTTTTGCATATGAACTTCAGCGGCCAGAGCGTTTCTTCAGGGTGGAATTTGATACGACAAGCCCGATATCTGCCGAATGAGTGAACGTGAAAGACCGGGCAAAACGTCCGACCAAAACGCCGAAGACAAACGCAAGGGCCGTGTCCTTTCCATTGCCGGGTCAGACTCCGGTGGTGGCGCAGGTATTCAGGCCGATATTAAAGCCATCTCCATGAATGGCGGATACGCCATGACNGCGATCACGGCCATCACTCTGCAAAACACGCAAGGCGTGTTTGGTGTCGTGCCCGTAAGCCCACGCGCCATCCGCGAACAGATCCGCCTGACGCTGACGGACATTGGCGCTGATGTAATCAAGACGGGCATGCTCGGCGATCGGGCGACAATCGAAACGGTCTGCGACACATGGAATGAATTTGCGCCCAAGACAGCCAAAGTTATTGACCCTGTCATGGTCGCCACATCTGGCGACNGGCTNCTGNCGAGTGATGCTGTGGATGTGCTCAAACAACTCNTGGTGCCCGGCGCGTATCTGCTGACCCCCAATGCGCCCGAAGCCGAAATACTGTCGAACAAGGNCGTTGAGTCGGTCGACGGCCAGCGCCGCGCCGCAGAACGCCTCATGGAAGNCGGCGCAAAGGCCGTGCTCGTAAAGGGCGGNCATGTGTCCGGAGACGTGATCACGGACGTGCTTCACACCGAATATGACGAGTTCTTTTTCGAAACCAGGCGCATCGAAACAGAGAATATACACGGCACGGGCTGCACACTGGCCTCGGCGATTTCGACCTATCTTGCGCTGGGGGCGTCACTTCCCGATGCNGTGGAGCGTGGACGGGATTATCTGATCNGGGCGATTGAAACGGCAAANCCGCTCGGCCAAGGGCATGGGCCGGTCAATCACAGCTGGCCACTCTCTAAACTCGAGAGATGAGGATCAAAACCGGCGTACCAGGTAGACGCCCAGCGCCAGAAAGGCGACGCCGACAAGGCGCAAAGGTGTAATCTCACGCACGGCCTGGCCGAACGCGCCATACTGATCGTAAATGAGTCCTGCTATTAATTGTCCGGCAATGACAGCAGACACCCAGGCGACAACACCCACCCGGGGAACGGCGAGCGCAGAGCTTGCCACCATCACGGCCCCAAGAAGGCCGCCCACCCATCCCCACCAGGGAAGCGAGGATACGGCATTGCCGAACGCGAACCGGTTTCCGAGCGCAAGATTGGCAATGATCAATGCCATCAAGCCGACGGTGAACGATACCACGGCGGCCTGAAGCGGACCGCCAATGGCCGCAGACAGCTTGCCATTGATTGCGCCTTGCGCGGCGATCATTGTGCCGCAGATTACCCCNAGGCCAATAAGCAGGTTTCCCCAATGCATGATGTCTGTCTCCGGCGCCCGGCTTGAAGCGTTAATAGAAAAACTCTTTGCTCTTGCAGAATTCGCGTCTGGCGTTCCCCGGAGCAAGCCACTAACTCTTATCGGATTCCTGCCCAGACCCAAGGAGGCCTGCCATGTCTGAGTATCCGTTTTTTCAGGTAGACGCGTTTGCGTCTAAACCGTTTCAGGGAAANCAGGCCTGCATCATGCCGATGGACGCCTTNCTTGATGATGACAAGCTGCAGGCGATTGCGGCAGAGAATAACGTTGCCGAAACCGCTTATATCGTTCCGTCTGAGAATGGCCGCTGGAAACTGCGCTGGTTTACGCCCTCAACTGAAGTACCGCTGTGTGGTCATGCCACGCTGGCGGCGGCTCACACGCTTTGGGAGCACNTGGACTTTGAAGGTCCGGAAATCATCTTCGAAACCATGAAGTCCGGNGAATTGTCCGTTGAACGCACGGAAACNGGCTATCTGATGGATTTCCCAGCGCCTGAAGTAACGGAGATCGCTGTTGAAGATGAGGTGGTTACAGCGCTTGGCGCGCGCCCCGTCGCAGCCTTTNGCGGGCCTTTCTATGCCGCGATATTTGCCAACCCTGATGAGATCGCTGGCCTCAAGCCNGATCTGAAGGCGCTCAAAGCGCTTGGCNCGTCTGGCCAGTGGGAACGCGGAAACTTTGGCTGTCTTGCACCAGGTGGAGAGGAGGGCGTTGATGTCACGTCTCGCTTCTTCGCGCCAGGGTCGGGCATTGATGAAGACCCCGCAACGGGAAGCTGGCATTGTATGCTTGCGGCTGTCATGTCGCCGCGACTGGATAAGAATGAANTGAAATGCTTTCAGGCCTATCCGGGGCGCGGCGCACATATTGGAACCCGGCTGAATGAAGACCGTGTCCTGCTCGCAGGTCAGGCCGTCACAGTTATTGAAGGTATTTTCCGTCTCTGAGATAAGAGAACGCAGAATTGCATGAGAGCTTTCTCCACTCTTGAACCGCCCTGTCATTGACCTTGAGCGGCAGGAGAGTAGGAGAGGTGGAACGAAAATTCAGTGAGCGAAAGTCAGGATATCATGTCTGAAGCCTATGATGTTGTCATTATTGGGGGAGGCCCCGGCGGCTATAACTGCGCCATTCGTTGCGGACAGCTCGGGCTGAAGACCGCAATCATTGAAAAGCGCGACACGCTTGGCGGCACTTGTCTCAATGTTGGCTGCATCCCGTCCAAGGCTCTGCTGCACGCATCTGAGTATTACGCTGCGGCGAATAACGAATTCGCAGACATGGGCATCGAANTTTCTGGNGTGAANCTGAACCTCGAAAAGATGATGGCTCAGAAGGCNGATGCCGTAAAAGGTCTGACCGACGGCGTTAAATTCCTNATGAAGAAGAACAAAGTCACGACCTATAACGGTACAGGCAAGATTACTGGCCGCGGTGAAGTCGAAGTGACCAGTGCTGACGGCAAGACCGAAAAACTCGGCGCCAAGAACATCGTGATTGCGACGGGTTCTGAGCCGACCTCCCTGCCAGGCGTTGAGATCGATGAAGAGCGTGTTGTGACCAATACTGGCGCGCTGTCTCTCAAAGAAGTGCCGAAAAAACTGGTTCTGATTGGTGCCGGCGTGATCGGTTTGGAAATGGGATCTGTCTGGTCTCGTCTCGGCTCCGATGTGACCGTGGTCGAGTTCCTCGATCACATTATGCCAGGCGCTGACGGAGAAATTTCCAAACAGGCCAAGAAAGTCTTTGAAAGCCAGGGCCTGAAGTTCAAAATGTCGACCAAGGTCACGGGCATTGAGAAGCTGAANTCCAAGCTGAAGGTCAGCGTCGAGCCNGCCAANGGCGGNGATGNNGAAACGATTGANGCNGANGTTGTGATCGTCGCGATCGGTCGNCGNCCTTACACAGAAGGTCTCGGNCTTGAGACNGTTGGCATTGGAACTGACAAGCGCGGACGGATTGAAACCAGCAGTCACTTCAAAACGACGGTGGATGGCATCTGGGCGATTGGCGATTGTATCGAAGGTCCAATGCTGGCCCANAAGGCTGAAGATGACGGCGCNGCNGTNGCTGAGCTCATNGCGGGCAAGGCCGGGCACGTNGATTACAANCTNGTGCCNAGNGTTGTTTACACCAANCCTGAGATNGCCTGGGTNGGNANNACNGANGANCANCTCAAGNNNGCCGANATCAAATACAANAAGGGCAAATTCCCNTTCCAGGCCAACTCNCGCGCGCGCACCAATCATGAGACNACAGGTTTCGTGAAAGTGCTCGCCGATGCNACNACNGANGAGATCCTTGGCGTCCATATGATGGGCGTTGGAGTGGGCGAACTGATCGGCGAAGTCTGCGTTGCAATGGAGTTCAAAGCGTCTTCTGAAGACGTCGCC
>PABS01000115.1 GCA_002699325.1 Ponticaulis sp.
GGACTGTGATGATGGCGATGAGCTGAATGATGTTCCGGTTAAGGCCGGCGCCTGTCCCAAGATCGACCGACACTTCCTGCGCCAGGGCGGGAAGTCCCATGCCAGCCAAAGCTAGCAATCCAAAGAGGGCGAGCAACCGTTTCATATCAGGCTTCATCGCTGGATTCGTCCGCAGCGTCCTCAGGAGCTTTGCGCGAGGCGATATGCAGGTCTTGGGTCTGGCCGGTGAGAATCAGGTGTTCCTCATCGCCCCATCGCACCACAGCCAGCCGCTTTCGTCCGTCAAACGGCTTCCAGGCGACCACTTTCAGGTCTTCTGACAGCGGCGAACTGGGCCTCAAATTCGAAAACCGGCGAGCGCCCCAATAGAGCGCGCCGATCAATCCCAATACGATAGCGAGGGCTGCGACTGCGCGCATAATGGAAAGCGCGTCCATGAAACACCTCTGATGTGACCATTCTGGCCGTTAACACTCGTTAAGATGTGTTGGGCGGAATGGTTAATCAGGCGTTAATTGTGCTGGGAATTACGTTTAATCAGCCATTAACCGGCCCGGCATAATTTACCGGTATGAAATTGCCGAGTGACCTTTCTGCCTTCAATTTGCTGACCTCGCGCCTCAACATGCTTGAGACGCGCCAGAAGACCGTTGCCGAGAACGTCGCCAATGCGAATACGCCTGGATATGTGCCACACGACGTGAATATGGCGTCTTTTGAAAAGGTGCTTGGGCGCTATCAGGCACCGAGCGTCGGCAAAGTGGGGCTGGCCGTGACTCAACGTGACCATATGACTGGCACGGTTCCGCCCCGTCCTGACGTTTCGACCACGAAAACCCCGGACAGCGAAGTCACAATGGATGGCAATGCGGTGGTCGTTGAAGAGCAGATGCTGCGCCTGAACCAGATCCGCACCGATTTTGATACAGCGCTGAGCCTTTATCAAAAGGGATTATCCCTGATTCGGCTCGCCGCGCGCTCGCCGAACTAGTCGACCAGAGGTATGAGTTATGTCTGTTGATCTTTATTCTGCACTGTCGGCGGCCTCTACGGGGCTTCGCGCACAAACAGTCCGTATCCGTCTGGCGGCTGAGAATGTCGCNAATGCCAATTCAACGTCTGAAGTTCCAGGCGGTGACCCTTATCAGCGTCGTATGCCTGTTTTCCGCGCCATGGTGGATCAGGAGACCGGCGCGAAAGGGGTTCAGGTCGTCCGCGCAGCGGCAGACGAAAGNGATTTTCCNGTNAAATACGATCCGACACACCCGGCGGCCGATGAAAACGGCTATGTGAAACTGCCGAACGTCAAGACACTGATCGAAATGGCCGATATCCGCGAGGCGCAGCGGACCTATGAAGCCAACCTCAATATCATCGAAAGCTCGCGATCCATGATCAATCGCGCGCTCGATCTATTACGTCGCGGCTGATCGGGAAGGGATTTAGCACATGGCTATTGATTCAATGGCAGCGGCCCGCGCCTATCTCGATACCGCGAGAGCGATCGCGAATGGCGGACAGGCAAACGATACGCAGAAGACTTCAGAAGCGGGTTTCGGGAACCTTCTGAANCAGGCGGTTTCAGCCACATCCGGTGCGGGTGCAACGGTTGAGACGGCGATGACACAGGCGGCCATGGGGAAGGCTGATCTGGTTGACGTTGTAACAGCAGTTTCGGCTGCGGAAGCAACTCTTGAAACCGTGGTGGCAGTCCGTGATCAGGTCATAAAGGCCTATCAGGACATTCTCAGAATGCCGATCTGACAGGAAACAGGAAAATGCTGGTTATCCCCGATACCGAATACACTGAGGCTTCGCTGGTCTTTCTGGGCGGTGTTCCGCTCGCCATTTCTGAAGACGTTGTCCGCAATTTTGCGCGTGCGCAGGCCGATTTTTCAAACGTGGCCGATCTGACGGCCCGTACAAAAGTGCCAACTCAGGACCTGGAGACATTNCAGAAGCGGGCTGCATCTGCCTGATCTTTTCCAAAAAGGTCTAAAACTGAAAAACCGGCTGTCTGATGTCAGCCGGTTTTTTTGTCNAGGGACTAAGCCGGTTGATCAGTTGATCGCAGGTTTCTTCTTTCCGCGTTTGGCATCTTCCGCTGCCTGGGCTGCTTCTTCTGGATTACCACGTCCACGTATCTCGGCTTCGCGTTGGCTCCACAGACGCTTTTGGTAATTTGTGGTGATGATATCCGTAATGACCAGAACGAAGATGACGAGGTAGAAGGTCGACTTCTCAATGGCGTGGATTTCGTAGCCAAAAATGACAAGGTGGGCGAGGTGCCCGCCTTCTGAGACAAGAAGCGCGCCGACGATAAACAGGATGAACAGGCCAAGGACCTCATACATACGGTTCTTCTTGAGAAATTCTGCTACACCATCCGCCAGAAGGATCATTGCGACGCCTGAGAGCAGAATCGCNATCGTCATGATCCAGACCTGATATTCGATCTCGCCATCNGGNGTTTTNACGTTGGCAATCGCCATGGCCGATAGGATGGAGTCAAAAGAGAAGACTACGTTCATGGCGACAATCATGATGATCGCCTGGGTGACCGACTTCTTCTTATTGCCTTCCGAATGTTCGATATGGTCCACGGCCAGGAGGTGACTGATCTCCTTGATGGCGGTCCAGATGATGAACCCACCGCCAAACAGCGTGACGACGCTTTGAAGATTGAACTCAGCCTCAAGAATGCCTTCAAAAGGTATCGTCAGGAACGGTGCTGCGAGGAGCGTGAAGAGATTCACGATGATGATCAGAAGAACGATCCGGAAGATCACCGCCAGGCCTATGCCCCATTTGCGGACCATGCTCGCCTTGCCGCCTTCTTCGCCGACGCGTTTTGACTCGATAGAGATGTAGAGAAGGTTGTCGAAGCCGAGCACAGCCTGAAGCAGTATAAGGACGAGCAGGGTGAATAGCCCTGACGTGCTGAATAGTTCTTCCATGATAAGCCCCTCGTTCAATGGAATTTGACCTAACAGCATTACGCATGACGGGCAAAGCCGCTCCGGCCAGCCCTGAACAAGTTTCAGAAAAATCGTAAAAAAGTGATCAAACGCTTACTTTGACATAATTTCGCCTGATTTCCTCTGCAAAAGCGAGTGATCAAACGCTCACAAAATGTGTTTGGTCAAACCGGGGAACAATAATCCCCGCAATGAAGGAAACAGGACTATGAAACGTATTCTTGCCGCAGGTCTCGTCGCAGGCCTTTCGCTTTTCGGTGTTGCTCAGGCGGACAGCTTCCAGAACTTCTCCGAAGCAACCGGAGATTCAGCGCAGGCTGGCGCGCGTGTTGTTGCTGCCGGAGGGCAGGTTGCCATTGGCGCGATCGCTGTGCCGCTGGCAGCGGCTGGCGCACTTGCAGAAGGCGCAGGCGGAGCCGCCAATCACATCGCCGACGATATGTGGACTGCGGCTAATGCGCCACTCACGGTGAGTGATGAAGTGGTTGTTGCACAGCCGCCTCCCTCTCTGAAGACAACAGGACAGACAGGTGAGTCTCAGCAGAAGGAGGACAAATAATGGGCGGCATTTCGCGAATTTCCGTAGCGATCGCGCTTGGAGCCCTCTCGCTGACAGCGCCTGCGCTGGCATATGATTCAACGGGCACCCGTACTGAGCAAGCTCAGTTTCTGACTGTCGAAGAGGCTGCGGCTTTTTCCAAACAGGTTGAGCGATCACTGGCCGAGAAGGGCGCGCGGGTCGGCATTGTGTTTCGATCCGGGCGCTCTCGCGATCGTCTGCCGGAGAATGTTCGTTACACCCATGGCGCATTCTGGGTCTATCAGGACATTGAACGAGAAGATGGCAGTCGAATGCAGGGCTATGTGGTCTACAACCTGTTCCATGGTGACGGGGAGAGCCTGCCGAAGACCAAGTCTTATCTGGCGCAGGACTTTCCGCTCGACTTTGCCGTCGGATCATCAGTGGATGATATTGCTGTTATTGTCNCCGCGCCAGAGTTGCAGAGGCGTATTCTGCAGGTCATGGCCAGTGAGACCTATGAACAGCTTCACATCGAAGACTATTCACTGATCTCGAATGCGGCCAATGCGACCTTCCAGAACTGCAATGAGTTTATGCTGGATGTGATAGCAGCGGCAGCCTGGCAGACGAGTGACTATGACCAGATCAAGGCCAATCTAGCGGCGCATTTCCAACCCACAGTGATCGACACCAATCTGATGGAACGGATATTTGCACCGGTTGCCGATGTCCGGCTGAAGACGGCGGACCACCCGGGCAAGATCGAAACGGTCACATATGAGTCGATTGCAGGTTTCCTGAAGAAATTCGACATGCTGCAGGACACGTATGTGATCCAGAGAGACCGTGAGCTGACGCTCTGATCATCGACAGACATTGCAAAAAAAAAGACTCTCCGCCGTTCTCCAGAACGGCGGATTGTTGCGTCTGCCTACTTGGCTTCGGCGAGAATCTTTTCGGCAGCCGTTCGCAAGGCGTCAGGAATGGCAACTGGCCTTCGGGTTTCTGCGTCTACATAGACATGCGTAAAGCGCGCCTCGCCTGCGGCTTCGTCTGAATCGGCGCCGAAAATGCCGACCGCGTATGTTATTGAGGTGTTTCCGATACGCTCAACGATGAGGCCAACATCGACAGGCTCTGGCCAGCCAAGGCTGGCATGGTAGACGCAGCCTGTCTCCACCACGAGGCCGATTACATCTCCGCCGGGCACCTTCATGCCGACGGCATCACGCAGCCAGACGTTTACCACCGTGTCGACGAGCTCGTAATAAACGACATTGTTCATGTGCCCGTAGGCATCATTGTCGCTCCAGCGCGTGGAAAGCTTGGAGAAGACAGCATATTTGGATCGGGTCGCTCGGGTGCGCGGCATGGGTGTCCCCCAGTGAGGCGTGGTGAATGTGTGATTTCAGATTGCCTGCCACACGCGCCAGTTCAAGCCGCGTNTTGCAGGATTGCACGACTTATCTGAATTGCGACAATCTTGTGCGATCAACGGCGTGGTGGACGCGGCGGGCGTGGAGGAGCGGGGGGAACAGGACTAACGCCCGAGACTTCGCCCATACATCCGGGGAGCTCGACGTCATCAGGCAGGCCGTAGACATCCGTGCCACACGCGCCTTCAAACTGAGCCGATCGCAAGCCCGAAATGCCTGAAAAAGACACGTCGATCAGTCTGGCATCCTGGAAGTCTGCATCAGCCATGGATCCCTCATAAAAATCGACATCCATAAGAATGGCGCTGACAAAGGAAACGCCTGACAAATCAGTTTTCTCCCATATGACATCAACCATATGGCTGGCAGCAAATTCTGAGTCCCGGAACGTCGTGCGGCGAATTTCGACGCCTGAGAAATTGCTGCCAATCAGCTTGGAGTCGGTGAAGCTGGATCGGTCAACCACGACTTCACTCCATTGTGACCCAACAAGGTCAGACCCGTCAAAGTTTGATCGGTCGATCTCCACTTCGACCACATTCAGGTTTGAAGCCGTCACACTCATTGCTGAAACGCGGTTGATTTTGAGATCAACAAACGTCGCATTTTCCAATTCTGAGTGCGACAGATTTGTGCCTGACAAATTAGAATCGATGAAGCTCGCACCTTTGGCATCGACATTGATGAGCGAGGTATTGGTCAGGTTGCAATCAATAAAATGAGCCCCCTGCATGTTCTTGCCGTTCAGGCTCTTGCCGCTGAGATTGCTCCCAATGATCTGGCCGCCAATGCTCGGGCGATAAATCAGAATAGGGCCATCATTGCCGGGAAAGGCCTCCGCAGAGACGCCCGCAATTGCAAGACCGATAACAGGAAGAAGTCTGACCAAGTTCATACGATGTAAATATCACACCTGCGGCGGGGTTCGACTTAAATCCATGTAAGGCCAGAGGTTTTTGCAGTGCTGAGCGCTGGATTAGTGAATCAGTGCGCGGCAAAGCGGAATCTGAAGGCCTTCAGGAAGATGAGTCGTAGCATCACCGCAGCTGGTGTCCAGCTGGTCCTGGGTCAGCCCCTTTGCGGTGGTCAATTCGGCGCCTGAGAGATTCGCACCTGAGAGATTTGCACCAGAAAGGTCTGCNCCTCCAAGATAAGCGCCAACCAGCACAGTCCGCGAGAGATCGGCATTTTTGAAGCTCGCGCCGGTGAATCGGCCGCCGAACATGTTCGAGATGGCAAGGTTGCTGCCTGCGAAGTTCGCCTTGTTCATGGTGGACAGGCTGAGGTCAGACTGTTTGAGGCGTGCACCAGACAGGTCCAGACCAGGAAGGTCATGATAGGAGAGGTTCGCCTGAAAGAGATTACACCCAGCGCAGGAATGGCCAGAGCGGACAGCTTCAATCTCAGATGCATTTTGCGCGCCTGCGTTCAACGCGAAGAGGCTGAACGCCGCCAGTAGAAGGCCCTGTCTGATCATGCGTATCTCCCATGAGCTTTGTCGGTGATGCTCATAACACGCAAAGTTTACGCCAAGATTTAGAGCGTCTGCCAAAACTGAAACGAGTGTTTTGGACAACGAAAACATCCTGATGGGGCGAATTCTTGAAAAAAGCAGAGAGTTCAGAGAAACTCACAGGGCAATTACAGAATATTGTACACTGTAAACATGCTGACGCACTGGCCAAAATAAATTTATATAAAACAGTGTTCTTTTGAGGTTTGGCGGTCACATTTTCGAAACCTGACTTGCGCGTCATCATGTTTCAGAACACACATGCGGCGAAACGACCTTTTTATTTCCGGTGTGAATTGGGTAAGGTCACACAAAATGCAGGGGTATCTGGGGAGGCTCCTGCGACGAGGATGAAGAAATGAAACACATTGAAGCGTTCGAGCAGGCGATCAGCACCATCCGTGACGAGGGCCGGTATCGTGTGTTTGTCGACCTGCAACGTCACCGCGGCGAGTTTCCACGTGCGACCGCGCGTTTCGAGCATGGCGAGAAAGATATCATTGTCTGGTGCTCGAATGATTATCTCGGCATGGGTCAGGATAATGATGTGATCAACGCCATGCACGACGCTGTCGACAGCTTTGGTGCAGGTTCGGGCGGTACACGCAACATCTCCGGCACAACCCGTTTTCACGTCGATCNGGAGCGCGAACTTGCCGATCTTCATGGCAAGTCATCTGCCCTGCTGTTTACGTCTGGCTATGTTTCCAATGAGGCAACGCTTTCGACGCTGGCACGCATTCTGCCCGATCTGATTATNTATTCTGACGCTNTNAACCACGCCTCTATGATTGAAGGCATTCGCCGCGCGGGCTGCGATCGTCGCATTTTCAAGCATAATGATATGGGCCATCTCCGTGCCCTGCTTGAGAACGACCCTGCAGATCGCCCGAAAGTGATTGCTTTTGAGTCCGTCTATTCCATGGACGGCGATGTCGCGCCGCTCGAAGAGCTTTGTGACCTGGCCGACGAATTCAATGCGCTCACTTATCTCGACGAGGTACACGCTGTCGGCATGTATGGCGAAGAGGGTGCAGGTGTTGCACAGCGCGACAATGTAATGGACCGTATCGACATTGTCGAAGGAACGCTGGCCAAGGCCATTGGCGTGATGGGCGGATATATCGCGTCTGATGAGCGGGTTGTTGATGCCATTCGCTCCATGGCGCCAGGCTTCATCTTTACGACGTCGACCTGCCCGGTTATGGCGGCCGGTGCGCTTGCAAGCGTGCGTAAGCTGCGCGGCGATGAAGGTCGTCGCCTGCGGGCCGAGCATCAGGCGAAAGCTGAGATGCTGAAGCAGAAATTCCGCGATGCCGGGCTTCCCCTCATGGAATCGGACACACACATTGTTCCGCTTTTCGTAGGTGATCCGGAGCGCTGTAAGGCATTGTCTGACACATTGCTGTTCGATTTTGGTGTCTATGTGCAGCCGATCAACTATCCGACTGTTCCAAAGGGCACAGAGCGTTTGCGGTTCACGCCGTCGCCTGTCCATACGGAAGCCATGATGGATGATCTGGTCGCCGCGCTGCTCGCGATCTGGAAGCAGCTGGGTCTTCCTAAAGCTGCAGCTTGATCACGTCAGGTGTCTGGCGGCGAGATCTATATCGAGATCCTTCAGAGTGGCAGCGCTCTGGAAATCGTCGCCATTGACCGTGACAGCCTGACAGAAGTCCGCTTCATCGCGCCAGCCAGTACTCCGGAGGCGGATATCAAAGCTCTGGCTCGCGCAAAGATGAACTATGTGCTCTCCAGGGGCGGCGAAGAACCTCGAAAACCTGACAATAAGCGCGGTATTATCGTCTGACCGCATGCCCGATTTCTAAACGCCGAGGAAATCTAGTCCGCTGGTCTGACTAGAAATTCACCTTTTTTCGCTCTCCCNAAAGAATCTACTGAACAAATCACGCCTTTGTGAGTAGATGCGGTTATGCAGGAGGAATCTGCATAGAACGGAAGGGGCATTTTATGATGAAATATGTAATTGCGGCACTGGCGGTAACAGGTCTGGTCGCGGGTTGCGCACCTGAAGAAGACGCAGACGTCGAAGTTAACATCGAAGAAAGTGCTGAGTCTGTTGGCGAAGAGATGGACGAAGCTGCTGACGATATGGCTGAAGCCACGGAAGACGCTGTCGAAGAGACAGGCGAAGCCATGGATGAAGCTGGCGAAGAAATCCANGAAACTGCTGAAGAAGCAGAAGAAGAAATGGAAGAGCCAACTCACTAAGACTGGCTGTTTTGTTTATCAGAAGGGCGCAGGTTTACCTGCGCCCTTTCTTTTTGTGCCGTCATCAGAAGATGCAGTATCCGCCATCCACCAGCAGGGTATCGCCTGTGTGGAAAGAGGACGCGTCGGAAGCAAGATAAACAGCAATGCCGCCAAAGTCTTCCGGTTCGCCCCAGCGGCGCAGCGGTACGCGTTTGATCACATTATCTTCGAATTTGTCATTGCCTTGAGACTGGGATGTCATGTCGGTGGCGATCCAGCCCGGCAGGATGGAATTCGCGCGGATGCCATAACGGGCCAGCTCAACTGCGGTGGCCTTGATCATGGAGATCAGGCCGCCTTTGGTTGCCGCATAGGCCTGATTGCGCGCAGCGCCTTCAATGGCCGCCATGCTGGCCGTGCCAATGAGAGAGCCGCCGGGATCGCCATTCTCTGCGCGTTCCACCATAACTTTGGCAGCTTCACGGAGTGTCCAGTATGCGCCATCCAGGTTCACCTTGATCACGTCATGATAGGTTTTGGTGTCCTGTTCGATGAAGGGTATACCGCGAGCCGAGACGCCCGCATTGGCAATCACGGTATCAAGTCGGCCGGTCCAGGCATTGGTTGCTGCCATGCCATCTATGACTGACTGCTCGTCTGACACGTCAACNGACCAGGCCTTNGCATCGCCTGTTCCAAGTGTTTTCAGCTCTGCAATCGCGTCATCTGCACTGGCTGCATTGCGGCACCAGATTGCAACATTCGCATTGGAGGCGGCGAGGGCTTTCGCCATGCCGAGGCCTATCCCGCGATTGCCGCCCGTGATGAGGGCCGTTTTCCCGGCCAGATCAAACGGTGCGTATGTCATGTCTCAAATCCTTCCCTGTCNATTTCATCTCGCGACATAGGGAATATCAGCGCAGCGTAATCAAGTGCTCTTGTCCGATTTTGCGATAGTATTTCGCGGTCCGGCTCCTTCGCGCGAGAGTTTATCCTGGGGGTTATAAAGCGNACATTTGTCGAGCGAGAGACAACCACACCCGATACAACCGGTCAGGTTCTTTCTTGTCCGCTCAAGTGCCGCGATACGATCATCAAGGACAGTCAGGAACTTGCCGCTGATCTTCTCCCAGTCTCTGGCTGTGGGCGTGCGTCCATTCGGAAGACGTTTCATCTCTGTCGCGATATCTTCTATCGAAAAACCGAGTTGNTGCGCGATCATAACGAAAGATAGCCGGCGAATGTCGGAGCGCATATAGCGCCGATGTCCGCCAGCATTTCTGTGCGGGGTGATCAGGCCTTTCTCCTCATAGAAGCGGATGGCGGAAACAGAAAGCCCCGTTCTTTCAGCGAGGTATCCTATAGGGAGGATGTCAGAGTGCTTCATGAAAAAGTCTGCTTTATCTCTTGATCTCAAGTTAGGTTGAGAAATTAGAACCTGGGCCTGATCCGATCATAAGCCCGCAAAAGGAGCAAGGCATGACTAAGGCAACTCTCGAACACCTGAATTTTACAGCGACTGACCCAATGTCGACTGCCGAGCGATTGTGCAGGGTATTTGACTGGAAGATCCGCTGGTTTGGTGACTCACTGAACGGCGAAACCAGCGTTCATGTCGGTACGGATGACTTGTATCTGGCCATCTACGCGCCGAAAGAGGATGTGACGGACCGCCCTGAAAGCTATGGCACGCGCGGGGGTCTCAACCATATCGGCATTCTGGTAGAGGATCTTGATGTCGCTGAGTCGAAGGTGATTTCAGAAGGCTATATCCCGCATTCTCACCAGACGTATGAGCCCGGCAGCCGGTTCTATTTCCATAATGAAGACGGAATCGAATTTGAGGTCGTCAGCTATGAGGCGAGCTGAACCGACTTAGCTAAATAGCCGTCCGCGAATGAGCCTGTGATAAAGGATGGCAAAACCCGTGATGGTGATGGCCAGACCAAGAAAGGCCGCAAGCTTCATCCACCAGGAATCGAAGCGGTCATCACCCGTCACATCCATAATGTGGAAGCGCCAGAAAACATCGAAAATTCGCCATTCGGTCGTCCTGACCGCCCGGATTTCGGCGGTCATGGGATCGAGATAGACGCGCTCGCCGGCGCCTTCCGTCTCAAACACCCATACCGGCAGGCGTCCGCCATATTCTCGCGGCGCATTCTCTTCCAGAAGGAAGTATGTTCCGTTGTCTTTCGCCAGGCCAGGAACGCCTTCAGTGACAATGGCTCGAGCCAGACCCTCGGAAATGGGAGAGATTCTCTCGCCTGTCATCGCGTCAATCAGGCGGGTGTCGTGTGAATTGCTGACCTTCCAGACGGGCCTTTTCATGAACATTTTCAGTTCGGCCTGAAAAGCCCAGATGGAAGAGGCGTCTATTGCCTCCTGTACAGTCAAGGTGACCTCAGACGCTTCGAGCTTGCCATGGTCAATCTCCGCACGCAGGTGATCGCCGCGGATATTCTCAATCGGGTAGAGGGTAAAATAAAAGCCAGAGGCCATCCAGAACAGAACCTGAAGCCCAATCACGAGGCCAAAAATTTTGTGCAGGCGCGACCAGGCGCGAATGGTGCTGGCTTTCATGTTTCCTCCGACAGGGCGCGGTGGCCCTGTCGGGCTTTAGCGCATATCAGCGCGATCCGACAACTTCCGTCATCTTTTCTGCATCAACGCTCACGCCATAGTTATCGTCCCGGTATTTTCGGAATTCGTTTCGGGCAATTGCGCGGCAATGCACCTCGTCTGGTCCGTCAGCCAGGCGGAGCGTCCGGATGTTTGCATACGCATCTGCAAGGCCGAAATCGGTGGTGACGCCTGCGCCGCCATGCGCCTGAATCGCATCATCAATGATCTGGCAGGCGATCCGGGGACCGGCGACCTTGATCATCGCAATCTCGTTCTTGGCGACCTTATTGCCCACTGTATCCATCATATAGGCGGCTTTGAGGGTCAGCAGGCGGGTCATCTCAATGTTTAGCCGGGCTTCGGCAACACGTTGTTCCCATATGGAATGCTCTGAAATGGCCTTGCCGAACGTGGTCCGGTTCTGAAGCCGGCGACACATTTTCTCCAGCGCGAGCTCGGCAGCACCAATGGTGCGCATGCAGTGATGAATGCGGCCCGGCCCAAGCCGTCCCTGAGCGATTTCAAAACCACGGCCTTCGCCCAGCAGAATATTCTCAGCGGGCACGCGTACNTTCGTCAGCTGGATCTCTGCATGTCCATGCGGCGCATGCTCAAAGCCGAAGACCGGCAGCATTCTGACGATCTCGACACCCGGCGTGTTCATTGGCACGAGGATCATGCTCTGTTGGGCGTGTTTTGGTGCGTCAAAGTCTGTCTTGCCCATGACGATGGCAATTTCACAATGTGGGTCACCCGCGCCGGACGACCACCATTTGCGACCATTGATGACGTAGTCATCNCCGTCGCGTTCAATCCGTGTCTCGATATTCGTGGCGTCTGANGACGCNACCTGTGGCTCTGTCATCAGAAAGGCAGAGCGAATGTCCCCATTCATCAGCGGGCGGAGCCATTTTTCCTTCTGCGCCGCCGTGCCGTAGCGATGGATGGTTTCCATGTTTCCGGTGTCTGGTGCTGAGCAGTTGAAGATTTCAGAAGCCCAGCTGACCCGGCCCATCAGCTCGGCCAGCGGGGCATATTCGATATTCTTCAGGCCAGCGCCGTGAAATTCTTCGGTGTCATGTTCCGGGCTCGGCGCCAGAAACAGGTTCCAGAGGCCCTCGGCTTTCGCTTTTTCTTTCAGCTCTTCGACAATGGGCGGCACATTCCAGGGATTATCAAATTCGGCGTGCTGGCGCTTATACGTTTCCAGGTTCGGATAGATGTGTTCGTCCATGAAGGACGAGACGCGCGCGATGTAATCTTTCGTCTTGTCGGAAAAATCGAAATGCATAACCAAAAGTCCCTATTTATTTTATGGACTTGTTAGCGGGCTCTGAGGCGCTGGGGCAGTGGACGTTTTGTCTCATCTGACGATGACGGTCGTTTTCGCGGTCTTGTGAAAATCCCTTCTCAGGCTTATGCCGCGTTGAGTCGGGGGTGATGCATGACTGTTCTGATCGCAAGCCTGATTTTGGTGACCACGCTTGCGACGGCTTTCATCTCCGGGATTTTCGGGATGGCAGGCGGTCTCATCCTGATGGGCGTGCTGACGGCGCTTCTGCCCGTCGCAACCGCCATGATCCTCCACGGCATGATCCAGCTCTGTTCGAACGGCTGGCGCGCCTGGCTGATTCGCGAACATATTTCCTGGCCGATTGTCGGGCGTTATCTGATCGGCGGCGTGCTGGCGATTGCCATGCTGATTTTCGTCATGTGGCGTCCCGAAAAGCATGCTGTCTTCATCATGCTTGGCCTGATGGCCTTTGTACCGTGGATACCGAAAAAATGGTTCGCGCTCGACGTCGAGAAACCATTTCAAGCTGAGATTCTGGGATTCGTTGCTCAGGCGCTCAATACGCTTGCGGGTGTCGTGGGCCCGGTGCTCGACATTTTCTTTGTTCAGACGGAGATGTCCCGTCAGCAGATCGTTGCCACCAAGGGGGCAACCCAGGTGATTGCTCACCTCACCAAAATCATCTTCTGGAGCGTGCCAGTCTGGATGGCTGCAGATGCAGAGCTGGTGCCGCCGGTCTGGCTGGTGGTCCTCGCCTTGCCGACTTCAATGTTCGGAACCTGGATTGGCGGGCTTGTGCTTCATCGCATGTCAGACATCTCGTTTCGTGACTGGACGAAGTATCTGCTAACCGTGATTGGAGCCGTTTATCTGCTCAGAGGCTTCGGCCTGATGTGAGATCAGGCGGTCTGAAGGGCGTTGAAGACACCTTCAAACATGGCCCGTCCATCAGCCCCGCCTTCATGCCCGCCAATGGCCCGCTCCGGGTGAGGCATCATGCCGAGCACACGCCCATTCTCGCTGATAATGCCGGCAATATCACGGGCGGAACCGTTTGGGTTGCCAACATACCGGAATGCCACGCGGCCATCGCCTTCGAGCATATCGAGTGTCGCGTCATCGGCGAAGTAATTGCCATCGTGATGGGCAACCGGGATAATGATCTCAGCCCCTTCGGAATAGCCGCGTGTGAACACAGAGTTCGTTGAGGCGACTTTCAGCGTCTGATTCCGGCAGACAAAGTTCAGCGCCGAATTACGCAGAAGGGCGCCGGGCAGAAGCCCTGTCTCGGTGAGGATCTGGAAGCCATTGCAAATGCCGAGCACATGTCCGCCGCGCTCAGCGAAATCCTTTAAATGCGGAATGATCGGCGAATTACCCGCCATGGCGCCACAACGCAGATAGTCGCCATAGGAAAAACCACCCGGCACAACCACAACATCAAGGCCAGAGGGCCATTCAGTGTCCTTGTGCCAGATCGCTGTTGGTTCCTGTCCGGAAATGTCGCGAAGGGCCGTGATCGCATCGCGATCGCAGTTTGAACCCGGGAAGATAATGACGCCTGCTTTCATGGTTCAGCGCTTTACCGCCAAACAGCGAGTCTGGAAATCCGCTAAGGCAAAAAAATTGGCAGGCGCCTGCAGTTGAGAGGGGAGGAAATCGTGGCGCCTGCCTTGACCCAAACATACGAAACGTGTGGCCAAACGTGTGATCGCGCCTCAATCTGCAAGCGGGCTGCTTAAGGGAGTTGAGGGCGGACGCAATGTCCAGGGGCTCCCATGCAGTCAGGCGCGATCACACCTGTAGAACGCTCAGATAGGGATGCTCCGTCGCCTTGCGGAGAGCTTTTTCGATTAATTATTCTTCAGGAAGCCCAAGGTGCGACAGCTCCCGGCCATCAAGATAGGCCTGACGGGCAGTTTCAATCTCTTTCATGAGCGCAGAAACGGGCATTTCCATCAACCGCCCCTCGCGTGAGAAGAAGAATGTCTTGCCATCATGAGAGAGGCCGGTGCCGAAATCGATACCGCGTGTGTTGATCTTCGGGCCAAGCGAATAGGGGCCAATCCAGCTTCCATCTTCCTGACGTGTCACAACTTTCAGATCGACCACGCCAAGCTTTGGCTGAAGATAGGAATAAAAGATCAGGTTCTGACCATCCGGCGTGACCGTGACATGGCTTTCGACCCGCGGTGAGCTGACATTCTCCGGCAGTGCCTCGAACTTCCATTCTTCAAGCTCACTGTCGTATCTGGCCATGTAGATATCCTGGCCGCCCTGACCACGAGGATGCTTGGACACGAAATACATAGTACCGTCAGGCGACATGGTGACGTTGGTTTCGTCTGCACCCGTGTTTACATCTCCGGGCAGATAAACAGCTTCGCCCCATTCGCCATCTTCAGTTCGCTCAATGGAATAGAGGTTCATCTCGCGGCGGTTTTCGAACCCGGGAACCGGGCGGTCTGAGGCGAAATAGAGTTTTCCGTCCCACGGGCTGAAAAACGGGTTCACATTGGAGCGGTTCTTCGGCCAGTCGAGCTTTTCGGGCTCAGACCAGCTGCCATCCTTCTTGCGAACAGTCTGGAAGATGTCGGTATCGTCGCGGGTTTCGCGAGAGAACAGGCGAAGATTGCCATCCGGGCTTTCTGTCATCACGTAAGCGCGATGGAAGGCATCAGGCGCGTCCGCTTCCGGAAAAACGTATTTTGGTTCGTCTGGAGAGGGCGTTGCGACCGTTTCCGTGCCTGTTGAAGAGATGGATTCGGCAGTTTCATCCTGACACGCGCTCAGCAGCACGCAGGCAGCGACAGATGACAGCAGAAAAAGCGATCTCTTCTTCATAACGGGACTCCACTCACATACGAACGGCAAGACCCCTATCGTGCGGGTATGACGGTTTAACGACGCCGCAGGATTATTCGATCAGGCTCAGGCCGTGACGAGTTCAATCTGATATTTTTCGATAACGGTGTTGGCGAGCAGCTTCTCACACATGTCTTTCACGCGTGCTTCTGCTGTCTCTGCATCCAGGTTGTCGGCCAGTTCAAGCTCGATCCGTTTGCCGATGCGCGCATCCTGAACTTCATCAAAGCCCAGACGGCCCAGTGTTTCGGAGACGGCTTTACCCTGAGGGTCGAGCACACCCGTTTTCAGGTCGACATAAACGATTGCCTTCATGGCTATTTTGCTCCGTTCCGTTCGCTGGAAATATCAATCACCGTGGAGTCATCTGATCCCTGGCGAATAATGCCGAGCCGAGTTGCGACTTCAGCATAGGCTTCCGTTACACCGCCCATATCGCGACGGAACCGATCCTTGTCCAGCTTCTCATTGGTCTCAAGGTCCCAGAGGCGGCAGCTATCCGGGCTGATTTCATCGGCGAGAACTGTGCGCACAGTGTCGCCTTCGAACAGGCGGCCGAATTCAAGCTTCATATCGACGAGGCGAATGCCAACGCCNGAGAAGAGGCCNGCAAGGAAGTCNTTCACGCGCAGGGCTGTGGAGACCATGTCATCCATTTCCTGTGGNGANGCCCAGCTGAAGGCTGCAATATGCTCTTCGCTGACCATNGGATCGCCNAGTTCATCTTTNTTNTAATANAANTCCACCAGCGANCGGGGNAGGGCATCGCCTTCCTGAAGNCCNAGNCGCTTGGCNATTGAGCCNGCTGCGANNTTNCGCACNACCACTTCCAGAGGNATGATCTCCACCTGCTTNACCANCTGCTCTCGCATATTGATGCGCTTGATGAAGTGGGTNGGAATNCCGATACCGGCGAGACGGGTCATGAAGAATTCAGACAGGCGATTATTGAGAACGCCTTTGCCATCNAGAATNGCGTGCTTTTCAGCATTGAACGCCGTCGTATCATCCTTGAANTACTGAATCAGCGTACCTGGCTCTGGNCCTTCATANAGAATCTTGGCCTTGCCTTCATATATTTTGCGACGACGGGACATCATCTGTTTCTCCGGGTTCGGCGCATAAGCGGAATCATGAGCTCTAAGCTGGCGAGGCCTACACGGTTTTGCGCGAACTTGCCATATCCGAGTTGATGTTGAGAAGCTTTTGATGAGGTTTCCACTTGCATCACTTTGCTCTAAGAACGCGAAAAGAACCACCAGTCAGGGATATGAAGTAAAATGACGACTTTCGATGACCGTGAGCGCGGCCAGGAAGCCAAATACCAATTGGACCAGCAGGCGCTGTTCAAGGCGACCATGCGCCGGAACAAACTTCTCGGACTATGGGCTGCAGACCTGCTNGGCCTGACAGGCGTNGATGCAGANGAATATGCCAAAACCGTCGTCATGTCTGATCTGGAAGAACCAGGCGATGAAGACGTCATCCGCAAGGTTCTGGCTGATTTCGACTCCAAGGGTGTTGCCAAGACCCGCACGGATATCATCAGCCAGCTTGAAGCGCTGATGCCAGTGGCAGTCGAGCAGATTAAGGCTCAATAGTCCGGTCTCTTCCCCTCAGGCTTGCCAAATTCTTACGGCGAACGGCGATATTTTAGCGCCGTTCTCCACCTGATTCTAAAACTGAATTGTCATTCTGCGCGGATGAGCCGGTCTGACCGGTTCGCTCTGGGAGAGTGATATGAGTGACTATAATAACAATACATCGTCCGAAGATCGTTTCCTGCGCGAGAACACGATCGCGAGCTATGCGTGCCGCCAACTGGCGGATTGGGCACTGGCTCACTTCGGTGATCGCACAAGTTCCGATGCCTATCGCCGCCTGGTCCATGCGCTTGCTGTGACCGGTGAAGACGTTGCAATCGAAAAGGTCTTCAAGGACCTGAACGATCAGGGCTATCCGTACCGCAGCGAAGCGGTGATGCGCATGTATGAGCGTTTCCGCCGTGAAGCCGAAAAGCAGGTTGATTCGGTCCAGACGATCGCGGCCTAGGCCTTTGCCAAAAGTCGGCAGGCTTCGGCGAGATCCGCTTTGAAGCGGAGGGTTTCATCTGCCNTGGCTCTGTCATCAGAGAGTCTGAGTAAATAGGATGGATGGACGGTTGCGAGCATCAGTGTTCCATCCTCCAGCCGGATCGCCTGACCACGCAAATCTTTAAGCGCCACGGGTTGCTCAAGCAGGCTACGGACCGCTGTCGCGCCGAGCGCTAGAATGATCTTTGGTCGAACCAGCCTTCGTTCTTCAGACACCCACCACCGGCAGGTCTGAATGTGGCCGACGGACGGGCTTTTATGAAGCCGCCTCTTGCCGCGCGCCTCGAACCTGAAGTGTTTCACAGCATTGGTGACATATGTTCGGGCCCGGTCGATTCCGACGTCAGACAGGCACTCATCCAAAAGCTGACCGGCAGGCCCGACAAACGGTTTGCCGCTGATATCCTCGCGGTCTCCTGGCTGTTCGCCAACAATCATGAGTTCAGCGCCCGCAGGCCCCTCACCAAACACCGTCTGAGATGCGCAGTCTGACAATTCACATCGGGTGCATTTTTCAGCGTCGCGCCTGATATCTTGAAGCGTTTGTGCAGGGCGGGAGGCATCGGAGTTTTCTGGCCGTCTCTCCTTCAAAGTTGCAGCAAGCGGGTTTGGTAACTCCGGCGCATTTTCCGCCATTTTGCGAGCACGTGACTGTGCTGTTTTGATCATGNCAGGAATGAGCTGTGCTTCCGGCAAGTTTTTCCAGTATTTCTTCGGCATCTCGGANGTCATCGCATTCACCTTCAGCCGTGCAGGATTGAAGATGGATGAGAAATACGGCCGCCAGGCGTCTTCCATATCGTCGTCTGCGGGGACATCCTCACGACGGCCTCCAGGGCCGAAATGAAGACGCGCGCCATCCCATATAGCGGTCGCTTCCGGGGTGACGATGGTCCAGTGCATATTGGCAAACCGGCGCTGGAAGAAAGGTGTGGCCAGCTCGATGATCCGATAGGTCGGCTCAAACCACGCTCCGTATTGCTCGCGCCCGGTCTCCGTGTCGCCCACTTTCCGAAAGCGGACAAAGGCGTGCATTTTGTGAATGTCGCGTCGGATCAGCTTTTCACCGGCGCTCAGCCAGCAGACATCNGGGTCTGCCNGATTGGCAAACAGGCNGCGTTCTTTCTGATAGCGATAGAGCAGGGTGTAGAGGCGTGAAAAGCGCTCCGGCTCACGAAGACAGATCACGCGCTGTGCCTGCTCCAGAAAAGCCCTCGGCGCGACCACCTTACGATCATCTTCACGGTTTTGCCGACGGCTTTTGGGCATGGCCACCGAGGCGAAGAGATCGCCTGAACTTTCAGGGGACTCCCAGACAATCTCCTGGGGCGGAATATCTTTGGAGCAGGCAAANCGGGCCGCCTCGCGCCAGCCNTCAAAGTCGGTTTCTGTCGAAAGTTCGATTTTCATGCCGGAAAGAGCGAGAGCTGTTCTGGAGGGGGCGCAAATTGTGATTTCAGCGTCGCAGAATCCGTGAGTTGCCCCGGCTGCCAGCTCCGCGCCACGATGAAGGGACGCGCTTTGACAAGACTCACGCGCATGCGCTTCAGATCATCAAGACTGAGAAATGCATGACGTCGCGCTGAAAGAATGCGATTCACCGTTCGCGGACCAAAACCCGGCACGCGGAGCAATACCTCCCTGGGGGCCCGGTTGATGTCGACCGGAAACCAGTCCCGCCATTTNAGGGCCCAGGCCAGCTTGGGATCAATGCTGAGATCAAGCATGCCATCCGCCATAGCCGAGGTGATGTCATCGGTTTCGTATCCATAGAAACGCATCATCCAATCGGCCTGATATAGCCTGTGCTCGCGGATCAATGGCGGGCGAACCAGCGGCAGGTCTTTAGAGGCATCCGGAATAGGGCTGAAGGCAGAATAATAGACACGACGCAGCTGATAACCTGCATAAAGACGCTTTGACGTGGTGATGATGCTGGCATCATTTGAGCTATCTGCGCCAATGATCATCTGAGTGGACTGCCCTGCAGGCGCAAATTTTGGAACGCGGGTCTTTCTGATCTGCCTGGACTTCATCGCGTCGGCGCGATCATCAATCTGATGTCGAACGTCGGCCATGGCCTTGCGAATGGTCGAGCCAGATTTTTCCGGAGCATACTGGGTTAGCGATGTCTCGTTTGGCAGTTCAATGTTCACAGAAAGACGATCAGCATACCGGCCAGCCGCTTCGATCAGTTGGGTGTCTGCTTCCGGAATGGTTTTGAGATGGATATAGCCGCGAAAGTCATGCTCCTCTCGGAGCTTGCGGGCAACTTCAGAGATCTGCTCCATGGTATAGTTCGCAGAGCGAATGATGCCTGAAGAGAGAAACAGTCCCTCAATGTAATTTCTCTTGTAAAAATCGAGGGTCAGAGCGACGACTTCATCTACAGTGAAACGTGCGCGTTCCACGTTTGAGGATGATCGGTTGATGCAGTACCGGCAGTCATAAATGCAGAAATTGGTGAGCAGGATCTTGAGAAGGGAAATACAGCGCCCGTCTGGCGCATAGGCATGGCAAATTCCCATGCCTTCGCTGGACCCGACGCCTTTGCCGCCAACCGAATTTCGCTTGCTCGTGCCAGAGGACGCACAAGAGGCATCGTACTTGGCAGCATCGGCCAGAATTTCGAGTTTCTGCTGAACAGACTTGCCCAATTTTTGCTCCCTATGATTGAGAACAAAACCAGAACAAGCGTGACTGGGATCAAGCCTTTTTATCAGTCAGACAATCAGGAAAATGCTTCGTCGTACTATTCCGGGCAGGTGAGCTCGTTAGCAGCGTCTGCGCCCTTGACGGATTTGACGCGCCAGCCTTTTTCGTCTGTCCAGCCAAGGACGTAGTGACTGGCCTGGGGATCGTCACCGATCACGCCACCATCTGTCGTGTTTCGTGTGAACTTCATTCCCGCCCAGGCAGTGGTATCGTCTGTCATGCATGTCTGAATTTCGTGGATGGTCGACTTGTCATAACCTTGAGATACGAGCCGGTCGAACATGGCATCGAGCTGGCTTTTTTCTTCCTCTACGGTTGGTTTGGTGTCCCAGTACTCTGTGGCGAGCGCCTCAGTGTCGTGCTGGTTCCAGGTGTCTGTATAGCTCTTCATGAAAGCGGCAGCGCTTTCTTTTGACTGAGCCGCGACCGGTGTCACCAAGGTTGCCGCAATGACAGCTGAAACCAGAGTTTCGCGCCATGAGATCGTTCTGAAGGTCTTAACCATAAATTCCACTCCCGTTCGGGCAGGTTCAGCATTGTGCCGTTCGTAAAGCAACTGGTTCCTGATGAGAGGGTTCCGGCTAGTCGGCAAGTATTCGCAGTCGCTTCGGCTCTGCTAAAAGAACGGAATAGTTGCTGAGCAGCTCTTTTCACGCTTTTGAGGGCGTAGAAGGAGAGCGATATGCACATGGATTTTTCGCCCGAAGCGCCCGCAATGGACGCCATTGGGTTTGATGATTTTCTGAAAGTGGACATCCGGGTCGGTACAGTGCTTCGTGTTGAGCCCTTCCCGGAAGCGCGCAAGCCGACATTCAAGCTATGGATCGATTTTGGGCCAGCGATCGGGGAGAAAAAGTCCTCAGCCCAGATCACAGTGAACTACAGCGCCGATGAACTCATCGGCAAGCAGGTCGCCGCTGTTGTGAATTTTCCTCCGCGTCAGATTGGGCCGTTCATGTCGGAAGTGCTTACGCTTGGCTTTGCGGATGAGACCGGCGCGATCGTGATGTTTTCGCCGGATAAGGCTGTGCCAAATGGCTCGCGTCTCGCCTGACGGAAGTTTATGTCCGCAAATAGCGGGCGAGCGGGCCTCCAGCGCGGGCAATCGCGTCCTTGGTTTTCACATAACCTGCTTCGACCACGGCCTCATAGTTTTCCCAGTCCCGCAGATCGGTTTCTTCGAGGTCTGGTAATATCACCATGTCAGCGAGTTCGCGCCCTGCGTTTGGATTGACGCTGAGCGTGGCTGTTCTCATGAGCAGGGAGGCAATCGGCGGCGCTTCGGAAAACCCGTTCTTGAGCACCCAGCCGAAGAAGCCGGGCGCTTTGACGAAATCGTCTGCTTTCAGGCCTTCCGGCGCCCGTGCGACGTCAGATCCGATAATATAGCCGCGATGGGTCTGGCGCATGATATCGACTGGAAAGTTATTTAATACGGCTCCGTCAACCAGCACTTCGCCGTCATCCACGTAAGGCGGCAGAATACCTGGCAGAGAAATTGTGGCGCGCAAGGCATGGCGCAGCACACCGCGGGTCTGAATGCGTGTCGTGCCATCGGTCAGGTTCGTTGCGACCGAAAAGAATGGCAGGGTGAGGTCGGAAATACGGGTCTCGCCAAAATGCTCAGCCAGTCGGCGGTTTACCCGAAGGCCTTTGACGAGCGAGATGACCGGAATGGTATAGTCACCCAGCGGATTGCTATCGACGAAGGCTTTCCGAATGCGGCGTTCAATCTCGTCATCATCCCAGCCCATGGCCACGCAGGCCGCGATGACAGCGCCCATGGAAGCGCCGCCGACAAAATCGATCGGGCATCCGGCTTCCCGCAACGCACGTACAACGCCAATATGGGCATAAGCGCGTGCGCCGCCCCCGGATAAAACAAGTCCGACCGAGCGCCCCGCCATGACCCGCGCGAGACGCTCACAATCCTCGCCCTGAACGCCTTTCCAGTGGAAACAGCGCGCAGCGCCAGCGGCATCTATCCACTCTGCGGGTTCGGAGACACGTCGGCCATTTGAGTGCTCGATCAACACAATGTCGATCAGGCGGAATGTCCGCGCAGGCGAGGTTTCATCGGGTAGCAGTGGAACGGAGGGACGAGCATCAGGCCGGGCAAGCACCCAGATCCGGTCGGCCTGGCGAAGCGACAGTTTGAACCACCGATTATCGCCAATGGTCGAGGTCAGAATGACGACATCATTCGCGGCTTCGAGCGCATCGAAATAGGAGGCGCCCTGGCTTTCGGCTTCTTCGCCAACAATCGCCGCGCTCAGCCCCATACGCGCCAGCGCCTCGGCTATGGAGCGCGCTCTCAGCTTGAGATCAATCGTGGGTGAGGCTGCGGTGAGCGCGAAAACTTTCGGCTCCGCCCTTTGATTCTGACGGCGAGTCTGGCGCAGGCGGATGAGCAGAATACGCGATAGCCGTTCCATTACGTCAGGGGAGGTCCGCATCAACTTCATAAAAGAAGTGCGGGGCATTTTGATGACTTCAGAATCACGCACAGCGAGAACGGAGTTCGAGTGCGGTTCTCCTGCCAGCATGGCCATCTCGCCAACAGGTTCTCCAGGGCGGATATGGCCGATAAATTCCGTTCGCCCGTCAGGCGCACGGCGGAAGGCGCCAAGGGTGCCGCTCAGCAGGAAATAAATAGAATCAGAACTCGAGCCCTCGTCAAAGAGCGTGCCGCCGCCGGGAACAGAAAACCACGTTGTGTCTTTCTCAGCTGCACGCAACGCGCGGACCGGAATGTTTTTAAGAATGGTTATGCGCTGGAGAATCGACACGGGCAGGCTTGGACTTTCTTTTGAACTTTGGCTTACCGCAGGGAGTTGGCAGGTTTAAGACACATAATTGGCAGTTTTTCCTGACTTGCCCTTATATCAGAAGCATGAGACGCCCTCATTCTGACAAAAGAAGGTTAAAGGACCCGCTATGAGCACGCTCACAACACGCCTGGACACCCGATCTGAGTCTTATCGGGCGAACGGCGAGCGGATGAAAGCTCTGATCGCTGAACTTGAGGAGAAGACTCAGGCTGCATCCCTTGGCGGACCAGAACGTTCTCGTCAGCGACATGTGGAGCGTGGAAAGCTGCTTCCAAGAGAGCGGGTCGAGCGCCTGGTCGACCCGGCAACCCCGCTTCTCGAGCTGTCCCCCCTGGCTGCTAACGGTATGTATGACGATGAGGCGCCCGGCGCGGGTGTGATCACCGCCATTGGCCGGGTCGAGGGGCGTGAATGCGTCATCGTTTGCAATGACGCTACAGTGAAGGGCGGCGCATATTTCCCAATGACCGTGAAGAAGCACCTTCGTGCGCAGGAAATCGCGGAGCAAAATCATCTGCCGTGTATTTATCTGGTGGATTCTGGTGGAGCAAATCTGCCGCATCAGTCTGAGGTCTTTCCGGACCGGGAGCACTTCGGCCGGATCTTCTATAATCAGGCCAATATGTCGGCCAAAGGCATTCCGCAGATTGCTGCCGTAATGGGCTCATGTACGGCGGGCGGCGCCTATGTGCCAGCCATGTCCGATGAGACAATTATCGTTCGCAAACAGGGCACGATCTTTTTGGGCGGACCGCCGCTCGTAAAAGCTGCAACTGGCGAGGAAATCTCCGCTGAGGACCTGGGCGGAGCGGATGTCCATGCGCGCAAGTCCGGTGTGGCCGACCATTACGCTGCAAATGACGAACATGCGCTGGCTATGGTTCGCGATGCCGTGCGCGCGCTCAACCGGTCAAAGCCGACCTCGGTCGAGCTGCAGCCGCCTGAAGACCCGATCTTTCCCGCCCATGAGCTGAATGGCCTCGTTCCTTCCGATGTCCGTGAGCCCTATGATGCGCGTGAAGTGATCGCCCGCATTGTGGATGGCTCGGTCTTTCACGAGTTCAAAAAACTTTATGGCGAGACACTGGTGACGGGTTTTGCGCATATCTGGGGCATGCCGGTCGGAATCGTCGCGAACAACGGCATCCTGTTCTCTGAGAGCGCCCAGAAGGCGGCACACTTCATTGAGCTATGCGACCAACGCCGCGTTCCACTCGTCTTCCTCCAGAATATTACCGGTTTCATGGTCGGCTCGAAATATGAAGCAGGCGGCATTGCCAAGGACGGCGCCAAAATGGTGACCGCCGTCGCCACCGCCTCAGTGCCGAAATTCACGGTTGTGACCGGCGGATCTTTTGGTGCCGGCAATTACGGCATGTGTGGCCGGGCCTATAGTCCACGTTTCCTCTATATGTGGCCGAATGCGCGCATCTCCGTCATGGGCGGAGAGCAGGCAGCAAGCGTTCTGGCGACGGTCAAGCGAGAGGGCATGGAACGGCGCGGTGAAGACTGGTCTGCAGAGGCCGAAGATGACTTCAAACAACCCATACGCGACCTCTATGAAAAGGAAGGCTCACCATACTTCTCGACAGCGCGCTTATGGGATGACGGTATTATCAAACCCGCTGACACGCGACGCGTGCTCGGGCTTTCCATTTCAGCTTCCTTAAATGCACCATTCCCGGATCGCGGGTTTGGCGTATTCCGGATGTAGGCGAAGGTGACAAAGAAAGGCTCACGACATGAGTGAATACGAAACAATCGAGCTTCAGGCGTCACCCGGCGGCGTGGCATTCGTCACCCTCAATCGACCGGAGAAGAGAAACGCTTTCAACCGGTTGATGATTGACGAGCTGGCTGATGCATTCGAAACGCTGCGCGGTGAGGATCATCTCCGAATGGTTATCCTCAAAGGCGCTGGCAAGACGTTCAGCGCGGGTGCCGATCTTAACTGGATGCGAAACGCAGCTGAATTTACGCAAAGCGAAAACGAGGAAGATGCGTTCGCGCTGGCCGAAATGCTGCGTCGTCTGCATCACCTGCCGCAAATGACCGTAGCCGCTGTTCAGGGCGCTGCCATGGGCGGCGGTGCCGGGCTCGTGGCTGCTTGCGACATCGCAGTGGCGACGAAGGATACGGCGTTCCGCTTCTCAGAAGTGCGGTTGGGCCTGACACCAGCAACCATTTCTCCATTCGTCATTGATGCGATTGGTCCGCGCTGGGCCAAGGCACTTTTCATATCCGGCGAGGGGTTTGACGGAGAATATGCCGAGAAAATTGGTCTGGTTCAGTATGTCGTCGAAAACGAGCAGGAGCTGAGCGAGAAGCTGGAATATCTCTCCGGCATGGCCTTCCAGAATGCGCCGGGCGCGGTAGCCGAATCCAAAAAGCTCGTGGATGACGTGGTCGGACGTGAGATTGATCACGATCTTTGCCACATGACCGCCAAGCGGATCGCGGCACGTCGCGCCAGCGAAGAAGGCCGCGAAGGCGTTTCTGCTTTCCTTGAAAAACGCAAACCAAACTGGGCTGATCAGGGATGATCTCGTCGCTTCTCATCGCCAATCGGGGCGAAATTGCCTGCCGGATTATCGAGACCTGTAAGGAGCTCGGCATCCGAACGATTGCGGTTTATTCAGATGCGGACGCCTCTGCGCGGCATGTGCGCGAGGCCGATGAGGCCTATCGCCTTGGCCCACCGCCCGCAGCCGAAAGCTATCTCAATCAGGAGGCTATTCTCGCAGCGGCAAAAGAGAGCGGCGCCGAAGCGGTTCACCCGGGCTACGGCTTTCTGTCTGAGAATGAATCCTTTGCAGAGGCCGTGGAAGCGGCTGGTCTGACCTGGGTCGGGCCGAAGGCCGAAACCATTCGCGGGATGGGCCTGAAAGACGAAGCCAAACGCATCGCGGAAGAGGCGGGCGTTCCTGTTCTCCCGGGCTATCGCGGCGAAGATCAGAGCGTCGAGGTTCTGAAAAAGGCGGCCCAAGAGATCGGTTATCCACTGCTGATCAAGGCTGTGGCCGGTGGTGGTGGACGCGGCATTCGTGAAGTTCATTCTGCTGAAGACCTCGCCCCACAGCTGGAAAGCGCGCAACGCGAAGCAAAGTCTGCCTTTGGCGATGACCATGTCATGCTGGAAAAGCTGGTCATCCAGCCACGCCATATTGAAGTTCAGGTTTTTGGCGACAGCCATGGCAATACGGTTCACCTGTTTGAGCGTGATTGTTCGCTCCAGCGTCGCCGTCAGAAGGTGGTGGAAGAGGCACCTGCGCCGGGCATGACGGCAGAGGTCCGCAAAGCCATGACCGATGCGGCCGTCAAGCTGGCATCAGCTGTTGGTTATGAAGGCGCTGGCACGGTCGAGTTCATCGTGGACGGCACAGGACCTCTGACCGTTGATTCCTTCTGGTTCCTGGAGATGAATACCCGGCTGCAGGTCGAGCATCCCGTCACAGAGCTGATCACCGGTCAGGACCTTGTGGAATGGCAGATCCGGGTGGCGTCCGGGGAGACACTGCCATGTGAGCAGGATGAGTTGGAAATCCTCGGCCACGCCATTGAAGCGCGTATTTGCGCCGAAGATCCTTCACAGGATTTTCGTCCGGGATTTGGTCGCATAGAGACCTTTGAGATTCCGTTCTGCGATCGCCACGACTACGGTTTCACCGACGGCGACATCGTGCCGCCGGACTATGACTCCATGATCAGCAAAGTGATCACATCTGACGAAACACGACTGGGCGCAATCGAACAGCTCTACGGCGCACTGGTGAGCGCGCGCCTGTTCCCGATCCGCAACAATATCGGCTTTCTGGCGCGATGCATTAGTTCGGATGATTTCGTGAATGGCGAGCATCATGTGAACTGGATTGCAGAGCAGGGCGATGCTCTGACACAAGCGCCGGAAGGCAGCGATACGACCGCGATCCGTTCGGTCGCCAATATTCTGATGGATAGTGGTGAGCTATCACCTGAACCCTGGGCGCAGAGAGATGGTTGGCGCGTCGGCAGCGCACCCCGAAAGCGGTTTGTCTATGAGGTCGGCGGTGAGATCCAGACGTTTGACTGGGATGATGAGGATCTCTCTGACGAAGAAGGCAATGTGCATCAGCTTGCGGGCGGCCGTTATGGTGTCGTCGTCGAAGGCGAGCATTTCATCGTCAGCGAGCCGAACTTTGAATCGCTGATCGAGGCCCTTGAGGCAGGAGACGATATCACCGCGCCAATGCCTGGTAAGTTGCTCGCTATTCGTGTGAAAGCTGGTGACAGCGTGACCAAAGATCAGCCGCTCGCCGTGATGGAAGCCATGAAGATGGAGCACACG
>PABS01000116.1 GCA_002699325.1 Ponticaulis sp.
GAACTTCGAGAAGTTCAAACCGCACGTCAAAGACGATGATCTGAAAGCGCTGGTTCAGCGCATGGAAGGCTAAGAGCTAGCTTCCCTCTTTCATCCAAACATAAAGCCGCGTCGGGAAACCCGCGCGGCTTTTGATTTAGGCGAAAACCTCTGCAGTACGCTCGGTTTGCGCTTCTCCGTCTTCTGCTATGGCAGCGCGGGCTGGAATACCAAGCGTGACCAGATGGAACATCGCATACATGCTCGCCAGGCCTGCTGCGCACAGAACCCAGAAGATGATGGAAACCGGGTTCAGCAGCTGAGCTGGAGATCCTGCTGATATGCCGGTCAGCGCCATAGCGATCAGCTGGGCCAGAATGTATGCGATGATCAACGCCACATAGACCACAACATAAGCGCCAGCTGCTTTCCAGAAATTCCCCTTCATTGCAGAGCGTGCTTTGAAGAATCTCACTTTTTCATCGCGGAACGTAACCGAGCTCGCCGCCGAAAAGAGTATACCGAATATGCCGGGCGCGAGGAAAACGACAATGTTCCAGACAATCGAAATCACAACACCAACAGGTGTCAGACCTGCGATCGGAAGGATGATCACCGTCAGCATGGACATGCCAGTCAAGATGGCCAGCAGCATGAGAAACCAGAATAGGAAAACCGCAAACGTGCGGAGTTCATCTTTCCCGAACTTTAGCGAGAAAGGTTCCCGGCGAATGTAATGGCGAAGCGCCGCAGTCTCGAAAATCCCGGCGGCTACCAGAAACAGGATAAAGCCGGAAAACACTGCCAGTACGTCGGTGGCACTGGTGCTAGTGAAGCCGCCGGTCCTCGCTATGCTGTCGGCGAATGTCGGGATGGAGACGGCCATGATGATGAACCATACCGCCCAGATAAGCATCAGCGCGACTGAATAGATGGCGATGAACTTCCATATGAAGCTAAGTGGCCCATCGGTCCGGGTGAAGTGCATAAGCGCAGAGGTAAAACTGAATTTTTTCATGAATTTACTCCCCCGGCACCGCTTGAAACTAGCTGTTGGGAGACGCCGTGCAAGTCATAAAAAAGGCCAGCCTTTCGGCTGGCCTGATCGTTTTTGTTGGCGGCTGGGTTAGTAAACCCGTGCCTTTGGTTTGATGTACTCAATGTCGTTCGACATGGTGTAGCTGTGCACCGGACGGAAATCGATGGTGACGTTACCTTTTTCATCACACCAGCTGAGCGTGTGCTTCATCCAGTTCTCGTCATCACGATCCGGGAAGTCCTCGCGGGCATGCGCGCCGCGGCTCTCTGTCCGGTTATTCGCGCTGTTCACCGTGACGGCCGCCTGCGCGATCAGATTGTCGAATTCGAGGGTTTCCACGAGGTCGGTATTCCAGACCATGCCGCGGTCTGTAACGCCGATGTCTGGAATGCCCTTGAAGACTTCGTCGATCGCATCAACACCCGCTTTAAGGATGTCGCCGGTGCGGAAGACTGCGCAGTTGGCCTGCATGGCCTTCTGCATTTGCAGGCGCAGCTCTGCGGTTGGTGTGCCGCCAGACGCGTTGCGGTATTTGTCGAGACGGGTGAGAGAGTTCTCACCATCTGAGTCTTTCAGCTCAGGCTGGCTCGCGCCGGCATCTGTGGTCGCGCCCAGGCGAAGGCCCGCCGCACGGCCAAAGACCACAAGGTCAATCAGCGAGTTTGAGCCCAGACGATTCGCACCGTGCACAGACACACAGCCCGCTTCACCCACAGCATAAAGACCCTGAACAATTGCGTCCGGATCATCGCCCTTCTTGGTCAGCACCTCACCGTGATAGTTCGTCGGAATGCCGCCCATATTATAGTGGACCGTCGGCAGAACAGGGATCGGCGCCTTGGTCACGTCAACGCCCGCAAAGATGCGCGCGCTTTCGGAAATACCCGGCAGACGCTGAGCAAGAACCGCAGGGTCCAGGTGATCGAGGTGAAGGAAGATGTGGTCGCCATCTTCGCCAACACCGCGGCCTTCACGGATTTCCATGGCCATACAGCGGGAGACGACGTCTCGTGAGGCGAGGTCTTTTGCGTTTGGCGCATAGCGCTCCATAAAGCGTTCGCCTTCAGAGTTCCGCAGAATACCGCCTTCGCCGCGTGCGCCCTCGGTGATCAGACAGCCCGCGCCGTAAATGCCGGTCGGGTGGAACTGAACGAACTCCATATCCTGAAGCGGCAGGCCTGCACGAAGCACCATGGCATTGCCATCACCCGTACAGGTGTGAGCCGATGTGCATGAGAAGAACGCACGACCATAGCCGCCCGTGGCCAGAACAACCTTCTGAGCGCGGAAGCGGTGAAGTGTACCATCATCCAGTTTCAGCGCAGTCACGCCGCGGCACACGCCCTCATCATCCATGATCAGGTCGAGTGCGAAATACTCGATGAAGAATTCCGTGTCCTGTTTGACGCACTGGCCATACAGCGTGTGCAGGATGGCGTGACCGGTTCGGTCAGCCGCCGCACATGTGCGCTGCACAGGCGGACCTTCGCCGAAATTCTGCATGTGGCCGCCGAATGGGCGCTGATAGATCTTGCCGTCTTCGGTCCGGCTGAAAGGCACGCCATAGTGCTCCAGCTCGTAAACAGCCNGCTGGCGCTTCNCGNACNANATATTCGATCGCGTCCTGGTCGCCGAGCCAGTCAGAGCCTTTCACAGTGTCGAACATGTGCCAGCGCCAGTCGTCCGGACCCATATTCTTCAGAGAGGCAGCGATGCCGCCCTGCGCTGCAACTGTGTGCGAGCGTGTCGGGAAGACTTTCGTGATACAGGCGGTTTTCAGGCCGGCTTCGGCACTACCCAATGCCGCGCGCAGACCCGAGCCACCAGCTCCGACCACAACAACGTCATAGGTGTGATCAATCCAGTTATATGATGTGTTCATCAGTGAGCCTTTGACTGCGTTCTTGTGTTCAACCAGTTAGTCCGACACGGACAATGCTGTAGGCCGCTGCGGCAAAAAGCACGATTGAAACGAATGTATTGAGCATGAGGAGAACGGCGCGCGTGGAGTGCTTGCCNATATAATCCTCGACCACGACCTGCATGCCGAGGCGCATATGATAGAAAGCTGTTCCGGTGAGGAGCAGGAGAAGGATAGCGCCAAGCGGATTGGAAACGAACGCCACAGCGTTGTCATATCCGCCGACAACCGCCGTAAGGAGTGCGATCAGCGCGGCCGGCACCAGAACCAGCAGGGCAATTGCCGTAACGCGCTGCTTGATAAAGTGACCGGCGCCTTCCTGGGCNGAGCCGAGGCCGCGGACGCGTGCGAGCGGTGTGCGAATGGAATTATCTGAACCCGACATTTAAAACTCCACCACGCTCGTAAGAATATAGGCCCAGATGCCGATGGTCGCGACAATGGCGAATGCGATGGTCAGCATGCCAGTCGTGTTGGCCACTTCAGGCTTATAGCCCGTGCCCGCATCCCAGAAGAGGTGACGCAGCCCGTTGGCGAGGTGATANATCGCCGCAAGGGTAAAGCCGAACAGGATCAGAAGACCCAGCGGCGATCCGACAAATGCCGAATAGCCGTTATACGCTTCCTCGCCCATGGCTAGTGCCAAAAGCCAGCCAACCAGCAGGAAGGATCCGATATAGAGACCAACGCCTGTCACACGGTGAAGAATGGAGGTCAGCATGGTGATATGCCATTTCCAACTCCAGATGTGCGGCGATAGCGGCCGCGAGTCGTTCAATTCGCCATCAGCCAAAACGGCCCCCTTGTATTCTGTTACGTTTGGGGTTGAGTTCTAGAATTCAAATTGCCTTAGTCAATGTCTAGCTTGGTGAGTGTCCATGCGAAATCTTCTTTTTTCTGGTCTGATCTGCTGCGTGGCGGCCTGTGCCTCAACCCCAGGCTGGGCTGANGACGACCTTAACGCNATCATCCAGGACTATGAGGCGCTTCAGCTGGAAATCAGTCCAAATGCGCAGGCCCGCGTCAATGAGACGCTGCCTTCGACCTGGACTGACCTCTCTCNGGAGCGCGACGNAGCAACGCTTTCGACGCTGGAAAGCCTGTCTGATCGTCTCTCGAAAATAAATGANNCCGCGCTTTCNGAAGACGAGGCACTGAACCTCGCTATCCTGAAAACAATTATTGAAGACCAGATCACGCTGGCGCGTTTCGATGAGAACCGTGTGCCTTTTACGGGCGACTCAGGATTTGGTCAGCACATTGTTTTCGCCCTCAGCAATATTCGCATCCAGAACGAAGCGGACGCCGTCGCGACGGTTAAGCGGCTGAAAGGCATTCCTGATTTCCTCGACATGAATGTCGCCAATATGCGCCGCGGCCTCGAAACGGGTTTTGTCTCCTATAAGGACCCGCTGGATACAGTGATGATCCAGATGAAGGAGCAAATTGTCGATGATCCTGAACAGAGCGATCTGTATTCAGCATTCGAATCGCTTCCAGCCTCCATTTCAGAAGCGCGGCAGGCTGAGCTGAAAGCTGAAGCGAAAGAGGCTATCAGGGCGGCGATCGCTGGGTTTGAAAAGACGGTCGCGTTCTTTGAAACCGAATACGCACCAAATACACGTGAAAAACCGGGCGTGATGGATCTGGAGGATGGACGGGATTATTATCGCGCCGTTCTTGCCATGCACACAACCCGCCCGGACCTCACACCCGAGGAAGTTCATGAGATCGGGCAGTCTGAAGTCGAGCGCATTCGCGCCGAAATGGACGCCATCATTGAAGAAGTCGGGTTCGAGGGCAGCTTTTCCGAATTTCTGGAATTTCTTCGCACGGACGAGCAGTTTTACCCGAAAACAGCTGAAGATCTGATGGAGAAGGCTGCGCGTCTCTCAAAGGATATTGATGCTGAAATGCCAGCCTTTTTCAAAACCCTGCCGCGCCTTTCATATGGGGTTGAGCCCGTGCCGGCTGCCATCGCGCCGGGCTACACGACTGGTCGCTATGTTCAGGGTGATCCGGATAAGGGAGAGGCGGGCACTTACTGGGTGAACACCTATGCGCTCGACCAGCGCCCGCTTTATGAGCTGCCGGCTCTGACCGCGCATGAGGCCGTGCCGGGCCACCACCATCAGATTGCGCTGTCTCAGGAACTGGAAAACGTCCCGCAATTCCGACGAGAATATTACGCCACGGCCTTTGGTGAAGGCTGGGGGCTTTATTCAGAGTATCTCGGCCGCGAGATGGGGCTTTATGACACGCCTTATGAACGGTTCGGTCAGCTTTCTATGGAGATGTGGCGGGCCTGCCGGCTTGTCGCTGATACCGGCATGCACTGGTATGGGTGGAGCCGGGAAGAGGGCGAAGCCTGCTTTGTCGAGAACTCAGCTCTGGCCCCACTCAACATCAAGACTGAGGTCACGCGTTACATCGGGTGGCCAGGTCAGGCGACGGCTTACAAAATGGGTGAGCTGACCATCAAGTCGCTGCGCAAAGAGGCGGAAACAGCCCTTGGAAACGAGTTCGACCTGCGCGAGTTTCACGATGTCGTGCTGGAAAAAGGTGCCTTGCCGCTTGAGGTTCTGGAAATGCGGGTTCGCGACTGGATCGCAGATCAGCAAGCCAGTGACGAATAGGCTCGGGCCAGGCGGGTTGTTTCTCACGGCTCGGTCAGTCTGACATGATGTCACGCCCGCTCTTGCGTTTTCACCAGCTCGACACACTGCGGTTCGTTTTCGCTGTCTTTGTCGCGACTGGCCATGCTCAGGGCTGGCAGGTCGTGCCGAAAGGCGCGCTGGCGGTTGATTTTTTCTTTGTGCTGTCTGGCTTTGTGCTGGCCTACATGATTGCCGAGCGGCGACCGGGCTTCACGGAGTTCTCGATAGGGCGGTTTGCGCGGCTCTGGCCGCTCCACATCGCAACGCTGATCCCGTTTGCACTGCTTTACCTGAATGCGGGAGAGGATCCGGCAGAACGCCTTGGCATCTCATTTTCGATGTTGGTCTTCTATGAAGTCACCCTGCTTCAGGGCATGGGATTTGTGCCTGATCTCATCATGAATTTCCCGAGCTGGTCGATCAGTACCGAGTTCTGGCTGAATCTGGTCCTGTTTTACTGGGTGGTTCGGTTCGCTCAGCCGATTATTGCAGCGTTGATTGCGATCGCCTGTTTTGTCGTACTTGCTGTCACCATGCCGAAGTTCGATCATGCACAGGTGGCGATGTGGGGGCCGTTCAGCTATGGCGTGATCCGCTGTACGGCCGGTTTGATGGTCGGCTACCTGCTCTATACCTTGTTTCAAAAATCTGCAGGGCAGACAGGTCGTTTGCAGCAGCCGATTTTCTGGGGCGCTTTGCAGCTGGTTCTTCTTGGCGGGGCGCTATGGAGTATGGCTTTCCAGCCCTCAAACGCGCTTGGCAACGCGCTTGTCTATGCTGCGTTAACCCTTTCCATTTTCCTCCTTGTGGCCTTCGAAAGCCCGGTCACGAAATTGCTGTCCTTTCCCGTTCTTGCCTTTTTCGGCAAGCTGTCCTTCGCTGTCTATCTCATTCACATCCCGCTGCTTGTGCTGGGAGAAATTCTCGCACTCTGGCAGATTGAAGGGCAGTGGACAGTGGGGCGGTTGCTTGTGTTCTGGAGCGCACTGCTCAGTCTGTCCGCCGGATCCTACTATCTTCTGGAAATGCCAGCTCGGCGTCTTATCCTGAAGGCGCTCAACAAAGCTCCTAAACCTCCACCTGCCGGGACCGCGCCCTGACTGCGGTCAGGATGAGATAGCGCGAACATTCGCGCCGTCGCCTTAACCCTTTGTTAATAAATTGTTTTATTTTGAAACAAATGGGAAGCTGATGCGTCTGGTTCGGAACTCTGACACGCAGAAGGACGATCTCATGTCTCATTCTACACCACCTAATCCCGGCTTTGCTGCCAGCCTTGGTCGGTCGGTTTCTGATCGCTGCCGCAAAGCTGCGCCGGCCTCTGACACACGTCGCCGGAAATCAGTTCGCTCTCAGCGTACGAAAATTGTCCGGTATTCACTTGCTTCTCTGGTCGCGGCCCTCGATCCGGAAAACGATTCACCAGAAGGCGGATCTTCTCATCCCGCCAGGTGCTAGGCTTTCGGACCATCACCAAACCCCCGGTCTGGCCTGATTATTGCTGATCCATGACCTAAAGGAATGTTTGGGCTTTTCCTGAGGCGTTTATTCTGGTTAAGATCCGTTAACTGACGGAAATTCTTGGCCAGTCCGTAATACGCGGAAGAAGAAAAGTCCGAAAAAGGGCGCGCACCAAAAGACGCCTGAGAAAACAAAAACACGCCGAACCGGAAAACGGGCGGCGGAGGGAGGACCAGATGCTTCAACGTTTCGCCGTTATTGCGACCAGTTTAACTCTTGGCTTGTCTGCTGGCGCTTATGCCGCCGAAGACCACACCATGAGCGTTCTTGAATTTCGCAACGCCATTATTTCAGCCATGCAATCTGAATATGAGGGTGAACTTTGCGTGAAGCGCCTGTCTGATGACAGTTTCCGTGCCGGTCCAAAGGAAGATGATTGCGAATATTACGCCTATCTCGATTCAGCTTATGCGGCTTATCAGGAAGCGCCAGTTCAGGGCGCTGATATGATTGGTCAGACAGCGACAGACTATGTCCGACTGATGACTGCAGGCATAGATGAAACGAATTTCGAAGAGCGCCTCGTCGTTCAGCTCCGTCCGACCAGCTATATGGCAGACTCTGACAAGGAAGAAGATCCGCTCGAAGAACTGGTGGCGCGTGGCTTTGCGGGCGACATGGTGGCTGTGTTGATGCTGGATAGCGCTGAAACACTGGCCGCGGTCTCTGCGGGGCAGCTGGCTGAGCATGGGCTGTCTGAAGACCGGGCGTTCCAGCTCGCCGTAGACAACACGCGCGCACGCATGGGCGAGGTTCATGTCGATGAGTATCGCAAGATCGATTTCATGTCGTCTGCGAACGGCCTGATTTCAGGGCAGGTCTGGCTCCCGGAAACCTGCAATGCACAGAGCCGCGACGCCGTTTATTTTGTCTATGACCGTAATGGCATCATGGCCGTGAACCTTGATAATGTGCTCGGTATTTCGAATCTCATTGCTGTGGCCAACGGCCTGGTGGTCCAGGGTGAATCCCTGACCAGTTCAGTGATCCGCTGCAAAAGTGGGCAATGGACACAGCTCTGGCCATCCCAGAGCGCAGAAAACCTGACGCTGTCTCCAAATCTTCCGGGCTGATCCAACTCCGGCCTTGCTTCAAAATGCTCATCCCCGGATCATCCGTCGATACGGTTAACCGGGGGAGCGATCATGAAATCCAGAAAACAAGCGACGTTTGTTATTGGCGCTGTGCTAGCACTGTCTGCCTGTTCAGGTGAACGCGGGTCTGATCCGGTCATATCGCACACCCCGGAAGTTGCCGAAGAGATTCACTGGCCACTGAAAACGCTTCCCGAACTGGTTGAGGCGCTGGAAGCGGGCGAGGTGAGTGCGGAAACGCTGACGCAGGCCTATCTTGATCGCATTGATAGGATTGAGACCGACTACGACCTAAATGCTATTCTTGCGCTTAATCCGGAGGCGCTCGCCGCATCACGCGCGATAGATGCCCGCCGGGCGGCTGGTCAAACCCTGCCGCAACTGGCGGGCATTCCCATCCTTCTGAAAGACAATATCGAGACGGCTGATCTCATGCCAACCACAGCCGGTTCGCTCGCTCTTGCGGAAAACTTCGCTGCAGAAGATGCGCCGCTTGTCGCCAACCTGCGCGCGAAAGGCGCGATCATTCTGGGTAAGACCAATCTGAGCGAATGGGCGAATTTCAGATCCTCTGAGTCTCAGTCTGGCTGGTCGGCGATTGGCGGGCGGGCAAAGAACCCGCACGCTCTGGACAGGCAGACCTGCGGATCAAGTGCCGGGTCCGGCGCGGCAGCTGCTGCAGCGCTCGCAGCGGCAACTGTTGGCACTGAAACCAACGGTTCAATCATATGTCCGGCGCAGGCCAACGGCGTCGTTGGCTTCAAGCCGACACTGGGTCTCATCTCGCAGCAAGGTATTGTCCCCATCGCCTTTTCTCAGGATACGGCAGGCCCGATGACGCGCACGGTCACAGGTGCGGCACTGCTCCTGTCCGGCATGACCGAGCCCGGAGCGCCAGACTTTTCCGCCGATCTCTCGAAGACATCGCTTTCAGGGGCCCGTGTGGGCGTGTTGCGATTTTCCGTCAGCGATCAGCCTGGCATGGCGGAGCGGTTTGACGACGCGCTGGCCATATTGGCAGGCGAGGGCGCGGAGCTGGTGGAGATCACCGAATTCGAGCTGGCGACAGAAGATTATGGTGAAAAATCCCTGAGCGTCCTGCTGCACGAGTTTAAGACCACGCTGAATGCTTATCTCGCCGACACGCCGGAAACAGTAGAAACCCGAACGCTGGCTGATCTTATCGCCTTCAATGAAATCGAAGCAGAGCGGGAGCTTGGCATCTTCGGTCAGGATCTCTTTGAACGGGCCGACGCCACGACCGGTATCGAGGACGCCGACTACCAGCGTGCCCTTGCAGATATCAAACAGGCCACAGGCGCAAACGGCATCGACAAGCTGCTTGCCGATTATGATGTGAATGTACTTGTCTCACCGAGTGGGCCCATCATGCCATTGGTGAAAGAAGGGGCGCCGGACGAATGGCCGGCCTGGTCCGGGGCAGGATATCTGGCGGCTGTCGCAGGCTATCCGCACCTCACTGTGCCCATGGGGCAGGTGGATGGTGTGCCGGTTGGCCTGTCTTTTATGTCGACGGCCAATGCAGACGCTGAGGTCCTTTCATTTGGTTATGACTACGAACAGGCCAGCCAGCTACGGTCCAATCCGGCCTATCGTGTGTCCACCGGTGTCATATCGAGTGATCCTGAGTGATGGCAGACCGTGACCTTAAAGCGACCAATGTGAAAGAAGTCTGGTTTTATGGCGCTTTAAGCATTGCGTAACGTCTCTCAGGCTTCATAGTAGGGCCGGGGAAACCCGGAATAATCAACATTTTTTATATTTGCGCTTTGGGTATGTCGGGACTCAAAAGGAAAACAAGCTTGAACTGCGCCTGCTTTTTCGCGGCGGCGACAAGCCTGCTTGCCTGTCCGGCATTTGCCGCGCCATCTCTCGAAGATGTCTCATTGCGTACGGTAAATAATTACCGCGTAGAGCGTGCCGCTCAGCTGGTCACCCGTGACCCGAACCTTGCGGCGCGCCTTTGGGAAACCGGCACAGATGTAAGCCTGAACGGCAATGCAGATAGTTCTGAAGGCGCGATCAGCCTGAAGGGTAAACTCAGCGGCGAAGATGCGCGGCTCAGCCGCATGTTCGACAATGGCAAGGCCGACAGGTTCAGCGCATGGGTAGATGGTAATTTCTCACGCTCTGAGGAAACTGCCCGCGAGCGAGATCAGTCGCTGGTTCATTTCGGGCTGGATTATCGGTTCAGCAGCGCCACCATGCTGGGCATTGTCGGCCAGTATGACGAGCTCGCCGAAAACAGCTCCTACACAGCAGACAATAAAGCGCGATTTGGCTGGCTGGCAGGGCCCTATCTGGTCACGCGTCTGCATGAAAACCTGATCTTTGATGGACGGTTTGCCGTGGGGCGTGCCACCAGCGAACTCGATCTCGTCAGCGATCAGGACCGGCTGGAGACAGAGCGCGTCCTGCTCAAAGGCCAGCTCAGCGGCGACTTCCACTATGATGACTGGCGGGTCAATCCGGCGCTGTCCGTGGCCTATTTCGAAGAAGGCGATAATGTCTATTTCGGCGCAGGTGAGATGACGCTCGCCGGGCAGGACGTGACGCTTGGCCGGGTGTCCTTTGGCCCGCGCTTCACCAAGACGTTTGACCTCAATGGCGGCGCCGAGATCACACCCTCTCTCAACCTGCAGGGCAGTTGGGACTTTGATCAGACAGCCTTCATTGATGTGAATTCCGGGGCGCTGAACACGCCGGATGAGTTGCGTGCGCGGTTTGAGGGCGTGGTCACAGCCAGGGTGTCAGAAGAGCGCGAATTCGTTATCGATACCTTCTATGACGGTATCGGGAATTCAGGCTGGAGCGCGTTCGGGCTGAAGCTCGGCATGAAGGTGATGCTGAAATAGCGACTGCCGTTCAGCATTGGTGTCAGTGCTGATCCCCGGCGCCGGCAGCACCAGGGATCAAGCTTGAAATAAACGTCAGATCAGCCTGCAAGCATATTCGCGAAGCGTTTATTGATGATCTCTTCGGCCTCATTCATGATCCGGTCGATCAGCTCCTTACAGGTCGGGATATCGTGGATCAGGCCGGCAACCATACCGCAGGACCAGGCGCCCAGATCCATTTCACCGTTCTGCATGATGCGCGGATAGACACCGGCAACTTCATCGATGATATCGGCGAAGGTCAGCTTGTCGCCCAGTGCCTTCTCTTTCTCGACGATACGCTCAACAGCCGCGTTGTTGAGAACGCGCTCGGTGTTGCGCAGCGGGCGCATGACCAGGCGGGTGTCGAGCTCGGACGCGGCGAGGATCGCCTGCTTCACATTCTCGTGCACCGGCGCTTCCTTGGTGGCGATGA
>PABS01000117.1 GCA_002699325.1 Ponticaulis sp.
GCTTTGCGACTTTGGTGAAGCCCATGACTTCGAAAACGGGTTCGAGCTGGCCCTTCTCAGGCGCAGAAAATTCGATGAATTCAAAGCCGTCGAGGCCAGCTGGGTTTTCAAAAAGATCTGCCATGTTCAGGTCTCCGTTCAATTCGCTTTGTTCGTGAAGTATGCGTGGGTGCCGTAAGTGATGATGTCATCACCGGGGGCGAGTTCTGATGGCGCGAGGTCGGCTGCGCTGCGCAGATAGTCGTAGACGCTGTCAAAGTCGCGATAGCACTGCTCAAGCAGCGACTCGAAGCTGTCGATGACGAAATACGTCTCCTGGAAGTCATCGATACGATAATTGGTTCGCATGACGCGCGGCAGGTTGAACGCAATCCGGTTTGGGCTGTCGCTTTCCAGCGAAAATTTGCTTTCTTCCGGAGAAGACAGGATGCCCGCGCCATAGATGCGCAGGCCGTCATCCATCTGGATGAGACCGAATTCGACCGTGTACCAGTAGAGGCGCGCCAGATTGTGCAGCTGGCCTGAGCCGAGCGCCTTCAGGCCGCCTTCGCCGTAAGCCTGCATGAAGCTGGCAAATTCGGGATTGGCGAGCATCGGCACGTGGCCGAACACGTCGTGAAAGACGTCTGGCTCTTCAATGTAGTCGAATTCAGCTTCTGATCGGATGAAAGCGCCGGCCGGGAAGCGTTTGTTGGCGAGGTGTTCGAAGAAGACCTCGTCTGGCACAAGGTCTGCGACCGGCACGACTTTCCAGCCTGTCAGTGCGCCAAGCTTTTCAGAGAGTTTTTCGAAATCCGGAATGCCCGCTTCAGACAGCTTGAGCTTTTCCATGGCTTCGAGGACCTGCGGACAGGCGCGGCCTTGCAGAATTTCCTGCTGGCGCGCGTAGAGACGATCCCAGCGCTTGTGTTCGTCTTCCGTGTAACTCTGCCAGTCCTGATCAATTGTATAATCAGCGTTCTTCGGCGCGTTTCTGTAGCGGTATCTGGACTCAACTTTCTCATCCAGCATGCGCAATCTCCCAGTTTGTTTGTATGTTTTCGACAGAATAACGCAGAGTTCGCGAAAATGCTGTCCGTAATCAGACTTTACAAACGGATAGCTGGCAGATTTGTTTCATCTTATCGAAGAATGTGAAATGATTGGTCCATCATGAATTTGACTGCAAAAGACGCTGAAATCCTTCGNATTCTTCAGGAAGGNNNNGTGGATGGNCGAAAGGAAATNGCNGAGCAGGTCGGCATGTCGTCGACGACCCTCTGGCGGCGNATCAATGAGCTTGAAAACGTCTGGNCTGATCNAGAAGCAGGTGACNNTGCTGGACGCGGAGAAAATCGGTTTTCCGGTATGTGTGTTCGTGTTCGTGAACCTGAAGGATTATTCAATTGAAACGCGCCAGGCGTTTGAGAGCTTCGTCGAGCGCACGCCCAATGTCATGGAGTGCTATTCGGTGACAGGCGTTCACGATTACATCCTGCTTCTGAGAAACCGCAGTGTCAGTGATTTTGAACGGTTCCTGATGGATGAAATTCTGAGCCATCCGGGTGTGGAATCGGCGTCATCCCAGATTTCATTGCGACAGCACAAATACACGACCAGCCTGCCGATCTGATNTCTGATCGGAAATGCTTGTCTCAGCCTCAGATGAGAGCGTAATCTTAAGGCTATGTCCCAAGCCCACATTCTTACGAAACGCGAGTTGCTCGAACTTGTCTGGACCAAGCCCATGACGAGTCTGGCAGCAGATTTCGGTCTTTCGCCCAACGGACTCGCCAAAATCTGTGACAGGCTCAATGTGGAGCGACCGCCAAAAGGGTTCTGGACGTCNGGTGAAACCCGGGATCTCGCAGAACTGACGCAATCGCTTGATGATCCGGATGAGACTGTGATCATCGGTGGCGGTCAGCGCATGACCTCACGCCGGTCGCGAACACGCATGTCTCTCGAAGACCGTCAGGCGCAGATGCTGGCAGAGGCACGCCAGATTGGAACATCGCGCGGCCTTCACGAGGTGTCGCTGCGGAGCATCGCCCGAAACCTCGGAATATCGGAAGCACAGGCTCATAACTGTTTCCCAACGCGCGAGGATCTTCTGGCCGAACTCGCCAATGAGGAGCTTGATGCGTTTGAAATCGTGCGTCAGGAATCCATTCGCCGTGGAAGCGCGCGTTTTACAAAAACGATTCAGTCTTCGGTCAATTACTTGCGCGAATGCGCGACACGAGGGCCTCTTCTGGGGCAGATTTTGGCCGATTCCCGAATCCGCCAGATGGTGCGCCAGAGACGAAAAGACATCAGCGAAGCCTCGCTGCGTCGTCATGTTAAGGTGGTGATGACGGACAGTCCCGCTTCTCAGGATGAAGCCATGGCGCGAACCTTGATGATTCAGGCCATGATCAGGCGGACAGGCGATTTGATCGCCAATCGCTATATCACGCTTCAGGAAGGCGAACGGATCTGTATTCCGGTGGTGATGGAATCCATGATCAATTCGTCAGCCCCAGGTGAGTTGGGTAGATTGTCTCGTAATATGTCAGCGCCCCAATAGCGTCGCTGATGCCATTGGCGAGTGTTTGCCGTGCGGTGCTGGAATCGACCTTGCCGCGCCATGCCAGTAGCGCTGTTTCCTCAGGAAACGCTCTCAAAACAATCACGGACGCAATTGCATTTCTTGGCGAGAAGCGGAATGTGTGGGCGGCTATGCGTGCGAGATTCAACGTCACCCGNCAGGCAAGCGATCTGTAGATTGCGGGNAGATCACCGCCGAGGAACGAATCCCGGGGTGCAAAGGCAAGGGCCGGTCCATTATTCAAAAGGTAGTCAAAATAGCTGCTGGCCACGCCATGAGCTGCATCGACAAAGGGTAGTGACCAATCGGCTTTGAGCTCCGCTTCAAATCGTTCGGTGTGATCAGCGATCACAGCTTTCATAAGATCGCGCTGACCGGGAAAGTGCATGTAGATCAGAGACCTGCTGACGTCTGCCAGTTCTGCCACTTTCGAAAGTGATATCGGCAATGTGCCTTCAGACAGAAATACCTCATTGGCAGCATGAATGATCCTGTCGCGACTGTTACTGTGATCCATGACTGATCCGCTACACTCACATCACGGTATGTGATCGGTCTCAATCCTACAGATGAAACCAGCGCCAGAACAAGCATGTAGAGCGCAAATGTGATCGCGTTTCCGCAATGGAGGCATGAAGCTTTGAAACACTTGAGAATGCTTTGTGTTTGGTAGGCAGGGGCGATCTCGGATAAGCAGCCCACAATTCAGTTAAGCGGAGTCCGTCGCAATGCAATTCATCGACCTTCATGCGCAACGTGCGCGCATCGAAACCGAAATANACACTGCGATCGCCAGGGTCCTCGAACATGGTATGTTCGTTATGGGGCCCGAGGTGAAGGCCTTTGAGGCGGAACTGGCGGATTTCTCGAAAGCGAAACATGCGCTGGGATGTGCAAATGGCACAGACGCGCTTGCTCTGCCGCTTATGGCCTGGGGCCTAAAACCCGGCGATGCTGTGTTCTGCCCGTCATTTACCTTCTGTGCGACGGCTGAAGTTGTGCCATGGCTCGGCGCTGAACCGGTGTTTGTCGACATCCTGCCGGACACCTACAATATGGATCCCGACCACCTCGAAGCGTGTATNAAGGCCGTACAAGTCGAGGGTCGCCTTACCCCGAAAGTGATCATCGCAGTCGATCTGTTCGGTCAGGCGGCTGATCATGAGGCGATGCGAAAGCTTGCCGACAAATACGGCATGAAGCTGATTGCAGACAGCGCTCAGGGTTTCGGCACGACGATTGACGGCAAGCATCCGAGCGACTGGGCAGATATCGTCACAACCAGCTTCTTTCCAGCAAAGCCGCTCGGCTGTTACGGCGATGGCGGAGCTGTTCTGACAAATGATGATGACCTGGCCGAACGCATCGACAGTATCCGGATCCACGGCAAGGTTACGGCCAGTGACCTGAAGGATCAGACCTTCGAACACGACCCGAAATACTTCAATATGCGGATCGGTATGAACTCCCGTCTGGATACCATACAGGCCGCTATTCTCTCTGAGAAATTGAAGATTTTTGCAGACGAGATCCAGCTTCGAAACAAGGTTGCAGATCGTTATGCTGAAGGGTTGAAAGACCATGTCCTTGCAGTTCCCGGCACGCCTGACAACGTGGTTTCAGTCTGGGCGCAGTATGTGATTGATCATGAAAACCGTGATGGTCTTCAGGCACATCTGAAGGCGCAGGGCGTGCCTTCGGCGGTCTACTATCCGGTTCCGATGCACGTGAACGGCGCCTATGAGCGTTTCAGGTCAGGTGCGGGCAATCTGACCGTGACAGAAGACAAGATGGGTAAGGTGCTTGCGCTGCCAATGCACCCGTATCTGAACGAAAGCGATCAGGACAAGGTCATTTCCGCTGTCCGTTCGTTCAACGGCTAAATCAGATACGGTCGTCCAGTCGTAATCCCGAGGGGATATGGGACTGGCGAAATGCGGGCTCTAGCTCTGCGACCCAGTCCATCAGTGTTTCAGATGTCAGCCGACTGAGTGCTGCACGGCTGGATCGCGTGTCCCTCAGTTTGTCGAGAAAGGTGTTCAGGGTGCTGAGTTCAGGGCCTGGCGCGTANTCGATNGCTTGCAATGCGCTGAAAGCCGTTGCGTTCGCCACTTCNCCATCGCCGACAAACTCTTCATANGGTTTTTCCCCNGCNGTATCGGCGGGCGTGAGTATGAGCGGCCACTGGTCATTTTTCCGAAGCTGCTGCATCTCGCGAAAGGCCTGAGCCTGCCGGTCAAGGACGAAAGGAATGGCCTGAAAGCCGTTTGCACGCAAAAACCGTTCGGCAGCGGACTGCATGGTGATGAGATGTGTCTCAGCATCAAGGTCCGGAACGTAAATTTTCCCTGCTTCGCCGAGAATCGCGGCCAGCAAACAAAGCTCACCGGCTTCTTCAATGCTCATGAAGTAGCGACGGATATCGATTGGCGCGGCAAGTGGCACGCCGGCATCCAGTCGGTTGACGAAGCTCTCAAGGAGAGACCCCTGGGAGTATGCGACATTTGCAAAACGTGCTGACGTNGCNCCGCGTTCGAANCCGGCCTGTTTGGACAGCTGAAATATCGTGTGCTCCATGAGGCGTTTTGTGGCNCCCATNAAGGATACNGGGTCAGCTGCCTTGTCTGTCGATACGCTGAAGAATCGCGATTTCGGAGAGTGTTCGGCGAGCGTGTTGATCAGGTCAGCCTGTTTCAGAATGTTCGTGTCAAACATTTGAAAAGTCGACCAGACGTCCTTTTCGGATCTGACGTGTTTCAGGGCCGCAAAGTTCAGAATGAAATCGAATCGGTCGCTCGTCTCAATGGCGGCCTGAAAGGCCGGGCTGCCATAATCCAATGGAAGCGTGGAGATATTTCGGGCCGCAACGGGTGTTTCACGTCCTCTCAGGCGGCGCATCAGGCGCGCCAGGCCATTTTCATCGTGATCGACAATCGTCAGCGCGCTGAGCCGATAGCTTGAAAGAAGCTCTGTCGTCTGACTGCCAATCGACCCTGCACCCCCGATGATCAGACAGGAGCGATTCTCCAGCGCGACGGCGAGCCGTTCGGTTTGCGCCAGAATATCATCTGCAAGTAGCGATCGGGTTCTGCCAGTGAGAATGTCTGATGGGCGTTCAATCAAGGTTTGAAACTTTCCTTTTTCGCTTCTCTAGCCAATCGCTGGTGGAAAAGACCAGTGCTGATCTTGCAATGCGGGGGACAAAGCTTGCCTTTGTGTAACTGAGTGGTCAAAACCAAACATCGAGTAAGTGGAGCCAGTTCGCAATGTCCATCCCTGCACAGATGTTAGCCTATCATGTGCCTGGCAAAGACGTTGATATTTCGGATCTTGTTGCCCAGACAGCAACTGTCCGCCTTCCACTCGTAAAAAGACCAGAGACCATTGTTATTATGGCTGGCGGTATGGGCCAGCGCATGATGCCGCTGACCAAAGATACGCCCAAGCCGATGTTGCTGTTGAATGGGCAGCCCATTCTCGAACACATTCTCGGCCAGATGATTCTACAAGGGTTTCACAGATTCGTTTTTTCGATACGTCATCTGGGGTCTAAAATACGTGATTATTTCGGCGACGGATCGAAATGGGGGGTGACGATTGAATATATTGTCGAACCACACCGTCTCGGCACTGCCGGGAGTCTTGCCTATCTTCAGCGTACTGATGATCTGCCGCTTATCGTTGCCAATGCTGACCTGATCACTGACCTGGACTATCGCAAGGTACTGGAATGCCATGCTGACGATGTACAGGTGACCATGTGTACCCGGCAGGCAGAATTTCAGGTGCCCTACGGTGTGGTGGATGCCGAGGGCGATCAGGTGATGAAAGTGACGGAGAAACCGACTCAGTCCGTTACGATAAGCGCGGGCATGTATGTCGTATCCTCAGAATTCCTCTCTTTCATAGAGAAAGGCGAACATGTGGATATGCCAGACCTGATACAGCGCGCGATTGTACGGGGTGCAAATGTCCGCTCCATGCCGATTTACGATCGCTGGGTCGATGTTGGTCGCCGGATCAATTATGAGCGCGTTCAGGAGAGTCTGGGCGAAGGAGCCGGCGCGCCTTGAGGATTATTCTCGCACGCCATGGCAATACATTCGGCCCCGGAGATACACCCGTCTGGGTCGGCGCGAAGGAAGACCTGCCTCTGGTCGACAAAGGACGTGAGCAATCCGTGGCGATCGGGACATACCTGACGCGACAGGGCCTGGTTCCGGATCAGATCATTGCGGGTCCGCTTCAACGCACCCGGGAAGGAGCAGAGCTGATTGCTGTAGAAACTGGCTATGATCCGGGCGCCATCAGGATAGACGATCGCCTCAAGGAAATTGATTATGGCAGCTGGGGCGGAAAGTCCGATGCTGAGATCATTGATCTCTATGGCGAGGCCGTTATCCATGACTGGCGAGAACGCACAATCGTTCCGGCTGGTGCGGACTGGAGCCCGGGGCCTGAAGCGCTGAAGCAAGCTGCGCTTGATGTGCTGAACGAGATTGTTGCGCAAGACCATGAGACTGTGCTTCTGGTCTCATCAAACGGTACTCTGAGATACTTCCACGCCGCCTGGTATGACAATCTGGCCACAGCGCCACCTGCAAAAGTCAAAACAGGCCATATTTGTATTGCTGAATGGATGTCCGGACGGTTCATACCCGAAGTCTGGAATCTCAACCCCGCAACTCCATTGACCGAATAAAAGACAGTCTGATGACCGATAACCAAACCCGCATTCTCGACGCGCTCAAGCGCACGATTGAGATTGAACAGCAAGGCCTCGACAAGCTGAAGCATTCCATGTCGGAAGCTGCGATCGGCGTCGTCGAGCTGCTCGCGCGCTCCGAAGGCCGTCTGGCGTGCGCGGGTGTGGGAAAGTCGGGCCATGTTGCGCGGAAGATCGCAGCAACGCTCGCCTCAACGGGCACGCCTGCCTATTTCATTCATCCTTCTGAAGCCAGCCATGGCGATTTGGGCATGATTTCAGAGCATGATGTTGTGCTCGCGCTGTCAAAGTCCGGTGAAACCAAAGAACTGAGCGATGTGATCGCCTATTGTCGACGGTTTTCTGTTCCCCTGATTGCCATGACAACCAATGCAGACTCATCATTGGGAAAGAATGCCGATCATCTTCTTCTTGTGCCTGATGCAGAAGAAGCCTGTGGTGAAACGCGCGCTCCGACCACATCAACCACACTGATGATGGCCTATGGCGACGCTCTGGCGGTGGCCCTCATTGAAGAGCGCGGCTTCACGGCGGCAAATTTCCGCAGATACCATCCGGGCGGCGCGCTGGGTGCAGCACTTGCCAGTGCGGGGGATCTCATGGCCAAAGGTGATGAGCTTCCTCTGGTGTCTCAGGGCACAAATATGATGGATGCCGTGGCCGAAATGAGCCGCAAGGGTTTTGGCTGTGTCGGTGTGACTGACCCCGAGGGCAAACTGTCAGGCATCATTACCGACGGTGACCTGCGTCGCCATCTTGGGCTGGATCTTCCAGGGCGCACTGTGGACGCCATCATGACCTCCGACCCGATGACGGTCGCCCCAGATATCCTGGCTGCAGATGTCCTTCGCACGATGACTGGAGGAAAGCGGAAGCTGACCCAGGTGTTTGTGTGCGATGCCGAGGGCACGCCTGTGGGCCTCATTCATATGCATATGCTGCTGAAGGCCGGGCTCTCCTGAGCCTTACTGAAATTCGACCCGTTCCTGTGAGAAGAAGAACAGCGACTCGGTATTCTTATCGAGATTTCGGCTGTCTGCTGACAGAAGCGTGCGCATGGCTTCCTTGCGTTCTTCCAGTCCGTAAAGAAAATCGCGCTCGATAAGATCCTGCGTGCCGGAGGCTTCGACCTGATTCTTGATTTCCGAGAACAGCTCCACTGATCCTGCCAGAAAGATGGCCTCATAAGCGATCTTCGATGCAATCTTGTGGTCAATTGTCTGATAGGCCAGCTGGCCGAACATGGTCGCCTTGCTCTTGCAGATGTAATCGACTTCTTCCCGATAATCGGGATGCCGCATGTAATAGACTTTGAAGCTCATCATCTCCTTGTCGATCAGTTCCAGAATGTCTTCAGGCAAGCCGTCATGCACGATGATGATGTCGATATCCGATCCATTGACCATTTCGCCAATGGCAGCGACCTCGCGCGGCTCTCTGTGTGCCAGAAAATAGGCAATGTCACCGGCAATGAAGGCGCACATGATGTGATGCAAATCCTGCGGAATCTTACGCATGATCTGACGCAGAATTCCCCGCGCAATCCGCATTTTCTGCATGCTGACCTGCCGGTGGTGATTGGAGAGTGTGACCTGCCGGTCGATGACTTTTTCGCGCTGGCTGACGGTTGAAAACAGGGTGAATGAGAGAAAGTCCCGGAGAATGGAGGGGCTCAGACGGATCGAATCCTCTCGCGTAATGTCATAGCGGAGATAATAGCGGGAGAAGTGCGAGATCAGAATGTCCGGGCTGGTAAAGCAGGCCTGCCAGAGCTCGAGATAATTGCGATCTGGCACCTGTTCGACCAGCTCTTTGCCAAGCATCGGACCGTGGGTCTCAATCGCATTGATGACTTCCTGCTTTGTTGTCTCCAGATCGCTCATCGTTCTAACCCTCTTCAGTGCCTGGTTCAGGGACTAACACAGGAGTTGTCTTCGAAGCGTAAAATGTGTCAGTCGAGACGATACGGTCAGTGCCGGGGAATTCAATTTGCTTAAAACGCCATTTTTCTCCGTGATCATCGTCAATTACAATGGCGGTGAGTATCTGCAGAAGGCCGTGGATTCGCTGGCCGCGCAGACATTCTCCGAATTTGAGGTGATCATTGTCGATAACGCATCGAGCGATGGCTCGATGGATGTGCTTGATGTGAGTGCACTCGAGCTATGCCGGGTCGAACTGCCAGGCCGCAATACAGGGTTTGCGGAGGGCAATAATATTGGCGCCAGCAAAGCGCAGGGGGAATGGCTGGCGCTGCTGAACGCTGATGCACAGGCGTCTCCTGACTGGCTTGAAAAGCTGAAGGCTGCCATTGAGACCTCTCCGGACTGTTCCATGTTCGCCTCCACACAGGTGTTCATGGACGATCCAAACATTCTGGATGGCGCAGGGGATGGCTACACGGCTTACGGCTTTGCCTGGCGCGGCTGCTATCGCAGGCCGATCGAAGACAAGCCCGACGCTGGCGAGACCTTTGCGCCTTGTGGAGCGAGTGCGGCAATCAGAACTCGCACATTCCTCGATCATGGCGGTTTCGATGAACGCTATTTCTGTTTCATGGAAGATGTCGACCTGGCATTCAGGCTGAGACTGGCCGGAGAGTATTGTCTGTTTCTGCCTGATGCGATTGTGACGCATAAGGGCGGCGGTTTGACCGGTGAGCGAAGCGAGTTTGCGGTGACGCACGGTGCACGCAACCGTGTCTGGACCTATTGGGCGAACATGCCGGCAGAATTGATCTGGCTGACACTGCCGGGGCATTTGCTACTGACCGCCTATTTGTTGGTGACCTATGCCTTCCGGCCATACGGGCGTTATGTCTGGAAAGGAACCAGAGATGGGTGGGCGGGGGCATTTGCCATGCGACGCGAGCGTAAAGACCTACGTATGCAACGGCAGATTTCGCTCTGGAGACTGATGTCTGATTTCTTCTGGAATCCGTTCCCTATGTCTGCCCATGGTTCTGCGGTTCGAAGCTCAAACCGGTCAGATCATTAAGACTGACATTGGGCCCACACAAAGTATGCTTGGATGGAGCCCGAACTGACATAAGAGTAGGATGGGTGCGCGTACACAGTCTGGGGTTTTGAAGTGAAACGGGTGACTTCGCTTGTCATTATCTGCAGTGTTTTCATCCTCGTCGCGGCGGGTTTGATCCTGTTGGCCACGGGCACATGGAACGGAGCGAAACACAAAGATTCAAATCTGCCTGATGAGCTTTTTCTTCCATCAAAAGAAACCGGAATGGTGACGCACGACGCGCTGGATAGCATTTCTGTACGGTCCTGCTTTTCGCGAGACCCAGCGCATGAAGTTGAGCCTCCTGCCTGGCTGTCCCGGTCCGTGCTGGATCCCCTCGAAAGGCACGCCGCCGCGCGGCGTCCCATTCCAGACCCGGCGGAGTTTCCGGGACTTGTGAAAGTGGAGCAGATACTGTCCCGCAGTGGAAATCAACGAAATCACTGTGCGGCGACGCGGATCGCTGAGCACTGGTTCCTGACGGCCAATCATTGCGTGCAGATGCGCGGCACCTCCAGGACAGTGGTCGATATGCTGATCATTGCGCCACAGGGAGATGTCGCGCTTGATGACGCGCAGATCATTCCGGTGAAGGCGGGAATGTGCCACGCGGCCTGGTATTCTCCGACCGGCAAGTTTGATGACGATATCGCGCTTCTCTATGTCGAAGACACTAAACAGCTTTCTGCTGTGGACGTTCCGAGCCTGGATATCTTCGAACCACATATGCCAGCGCATCTGCTGACCGGTGGTGTGTTTGCGGGGTGGGGCAAAAATGGAGATAACCGGTTTCTGCAGTCTGGAAGTGCGCGCATAACTGAAGTCGGAGAGACGTTTATTCTGACTGACAATCGTGGAGAGTTCTCGCCGTGTGTCGGCGATAGTGGTGGCCCGCTTTATGTAGACAAAGAGGGTGCGCCGCATGTGGTCGGTGTCCTGTCGTCTGTTACCCGCGACGGTTGCCCACCGTATGACAAGGCCTTCTATATGCGCCTAAAGACATATGCAGACTGGATTCAGACTGTCATGAAAGTGTGCGTGCAGGATGACAAATTCGTATGCGATATTGTGGGAGATGTCTGGCGATGACCCAAAAGCCTCCGATCGCACTTGAAGACCGCGACAATGAGAACGGACGTCTGTTTTCACCTTCTGCCGGGCGTAACCTCGAACCCATCATGCAAGCTTTCAAAGACTTTGATCTGACCGAAGGCCGCGTGATCGAGTTTGGTTCCGGGACCGGCCAACATGCTGCACATCTGGTTCAGGCGCATCAGGGGCTAAACTGGCTGGCCTCAGACCCGGACGCTCAGTCGCGGGTGAGCTGTGGCGCCTGGGCTGCGCATTACGGGCTATCGGATCGAATGAAGGTGGCGGATGTCGATCTTCTAAAAAGGGATCAAAGGGACGCACTTTCGTCTGCAGACGTGGTGTACGCCTCCAATGTCATCCACATTTCGCCAATCAGCGTTCTGGAGGGATTGCTGAAGGTCTGCAAAAGCGTTCTGGCTGCAGGCGGGCGGTTGGTGCTTTATGGACCATTTCGCCGAAATGGCGTCCACAATAGTGATGGGAACGCCAATTTCGATGAGTCCCTTAAGGCTCGCAATCCGGAATGGGGTGTGCGCGATCTCGAACAGGAGGTTGTCCCGCGAGCCGCCAATGCGGGACTGGTTCTCCGGCATGTGCGAGACATGCCGGCCAACAACTATTTTGTGGTGTTCGAGAAAGAGGTCTGAATTCAGCCTTCGAGTGCTGAATTTATCGTTTCTTCCAGGTTGCGTTTGTCGAAGCCCTGAATGAGCTTGCCGTTCACGAAGAATGATGGGGTCGCATCGGCGCCAAAGGCCTGGGCTTCCTGACGGATGTCCTGCAGGTGCTCAACGATTTCGGGACTATCCATTCTTTTCTCAAGTTTCGCGGTGTTCAGGCCAACTTCGCCGGCCAGTTCCAGAACCTTTTCGCGATCAAGCTGACCAGAATACCGCATGAGCTTCTGGTGAAACTCCAGATATTTGTCCTGATCCATCGAAGCCAGCGCGGCCATGGCGGCCGTGCGTGACTGGTCGGAAAGGATAGGGAATTCCTTGAAAACCACCCGGATCTGACCGTCACTTTTTTCGACCTGTTCCATCACCCAGTCGAGCGACATCCGGCAGTAGCCGCATTTATAGTCGAAGAACTCAACAATGGTGACGGGCGCATCTGCCGGGCCTACGGAAAAATCGCGCGGATCGGACGCCAGCGATTCAGCGGCTTTCCGATTATTGCGCTCATTGAGAACCTGCATGGCTTCCACAATGATCTCTGGATTATCGATAATGTAAGCCCGGACGATTTCTTCAACGTCAGCCCGGGACATGGCAGATTCTGGCACTGCTGCAGCTGTGTCGTCAGCGCACGCGCTCAGAAAGGTGAGGGCGGCGCAAGTTGGGAGGGTCAGCATTCTTCGCAGCATGTAATCGTCCTGATGTTTCGTCGTCGGCTGTATCGTGGTCATGGGATAGTCTTCCGGACTATCTCCGTTCCTCACGCTCAACCTGGGTTGAACAAATTTTGGTAATGTCAGTCGCCCTTATACCCTTTGGTGAGTTGTATTCCAGCTCCTGAACAGCGCGCGTAGAAAAACTCAGGGCGCGGCGGCAATCACCATAGAAAAAGGCCTGCTCGGCAACTGCGAGCTGCGCCTCCGGGCGTCGGTCCATTTTTTCGAGGACCAGAGACAACTCATGCCAGGCAAACGCATTTGTCGGCTCAAGAGACGTCGCGAAGGTCAAAAGGTCTTCGGCCTCTTTCAGGTCACCCTCATTGCCGCGTGCAGCCAGTGAACGGGCAAGGGCAACCATCAGCAGGGGCTGACGACCGCCAGCAAGTTCGAGCGATTTACGATAAGGCTCAATCGAATCTTCGATCTTGCCGTTCTCAAACAGAATCTGACCTTTGAGCTCCTGATACCATGGGTTGTCAGGATCATCCGCGATAAGTTCGTCGGTCAGTTCAAGTGCCTGAACGAGGCTGTCATTGCGGAAGGCAGAGATTGCGCGGGCATAGCGGGCCGGAACGGACTGATCTGAGGCTGGATATTCGCGCTGCACATACATGGGCGCTTTGATGAAGCCAAAGAGTTTGGCTTTCATGATTTCGAGTTTGTAAACGTCATCCGGATCTTCCGGCATATCAAGAAGGCCAGACGCCTGAGCGCCGCGGCGCAAGGCTTCAATACGGTCAGAAGCAAGCGGGTGTGTGTAGAAATACCGGTAGCGCTCATTCTCACCATAGAGCTGAACATCGCGGAAGTTCTCAAAGAACTCGAGGAGACCCGCAGGCGTACGTCCGGTCGCGACAAGATAACGAAGCGCGGCCTGATCGGCTGAAGCTTCCTGACCGCGTGTATGGCTGGCAAAGTTCAGATATGAGAATTGGGGGGCACTCGCGATGAGCGCAGCGCCCGCATCACCCGCGCCAGCGGCAATTGCTAGCAGGCCAAGACCGATGGAGATGTATGCAGGGCGGCTGGCAATCTTCATATCCTGCATGCGACGCACATTGTGGCCGCCTTCAATGTGTCCTGTCTCGTGAGCAATAACGCCGATGAGCTGGCTCGGCGTCTCGGATGCGAGGATCAGGCCGGTGAACAGGTGAATGTTCTGCCCGCGGGCGACAAAAGCGTTCAGACTTGGGTCGTCGATGAGAATGACGTCGACATCTTCCTTACGAAGCTGTGCAGCATCCAGAATAGGGTCAGTAAAATCGCGCAGGATCTGTTCGATTTCAGCATCGCGGATCGTGCTTTGAGCACGCGCCGGCAGGCAACAAATCACCGCTGAAACAAGAAGTGAAAGTCCAGCTCTGGCGAAAAAACGTAGTGACACAATGTTCTCCAATCGCCCGCCCGGAAACCATCTAATCATAATTCGAAGCCCGGATCGAGACATCTACTGCGCTCGTCCGGGCTCCGTAAGTTAAATCACTGCAAGGTCAGTTCCGGATGGGTCAGCCCGCGCCGCGGCGCTGCCCCCAGCCACGACGGATTTTTTGCGGCTTTTCAGTCTCTGGAAGTTCAGCGGGCTCGCTTTCTTCCTGAGTTTCAGCAGCGACTGCATCCTTTTCAGGCTCCGAAGAAGGGAAGTCTGAGACATTGTCTTCGGCTGGTGCGTCAGCCGCAGCTTCTTCCGGTTTCGTCTCTTCTTCCTTTGGCGCCTCTGACTCTGGTTCAACAGATGGAGCCTTCGCTTCCTCTTCAACTGGTGCTGATTCCGCCTCAGCTTTCTCGGGCGTGTTTTCAGACGATGCGCTGGCCTGAGTTTGATCAGACTGAGAGTGATCAGGTGTTTGCTCGTCAGGCGTTTCCTCAACCTGTCGCTCAGCTTTGATCTCAACGTTTTCGCCGACCAGAGACACGACATTGGTTGCTGTTTCGTCGAGCACCGCGCCGCCATCTTCGATGACAGTTTCGTCGTTCAGTTCGACCAGCTCTGGCGTATTTTCTCTGCCACGTCTGCGTCGACCACCGCGGCGGCCACGTCTACGGCGCTTGCGAGAGTTATCGCCGTCTCCGGAATCCCCGTTGGAGTCCTCATCGAAGGTTGAAGGTGAACCATCAGACGAGTCTGAGCCTTCCTGAGGATCGTCCAGAACCTTCAGATTGTCGTTGTTGCGGTCGTCTCCGCCCCGGCGAGGGCGACGGCGTCTGCGACGCCCGGAAGATGAGCGCTCGCGTGTTTCTGTGCGATCTTCCTCTTCATCGTCCTCGTCCACCTCATCCTCTTCGATGTCCGATTTTTCGATGACCGGCATAGGCGCGACTTTTGGCGCTTCGACGGCTTTGCCTTCACTATCAGCAACGCGCAGTTCGAAATCACCATTGAGCATGTCTGAACGCGCAGAGATCTGAACGGTGACAGAGTTTTTGGCTTCCAGTTCGGACAGCACTGAGCGCTTCTCATTCAGGAGATAGAGCACAACGTCAGTCGGTGCATGCGCTTCGACTTCTCCGCCTTGCAGGCTCGCACACCGGCCTTCAATCGCGCGGAGAAGATGCAGAGCAGCGGATTCGACAGAGCGAACATGGCCGGTTCCGTGGCAGGTTTCGCACGGGTCGGAGCTTGTATCGAGTACGCCTGCGCGGCGTCTCTGTCTCGATATCTCCATCAGGCCGAACATGCTGATCTTGTTATTCTGAACACGCGCGCGGTCGAGTTTCAAACAATCCTTCATCTTGCGTTCGACAGCGCGATTGTTCTTCGCTTCTTCCATGTCGATGAAGTCGATGACAATCAGGCCAGCAAGATCTCGCAAGCGCATCTGGCGGCATGCTTCCTCGGCCGCTTCCATATTCGTGCGGAGCGCTGTCTGCTCGATATTGCGCTCGCGGGTCGAGCGGCCAGAGTTCACGTCAATCGCAACAAGCGCTTCAGTCTGGTGAATGACCAGATAGCCGCCAGATTTCAGCTGTACGGTTGGGCTGAATATGTTGTCGAGCTGTGTTTCGACGCCGAAGTTTGAGAAGACCGGCACACCATTGCGATGCTGCTGAACCTTTTTGGAGTGGCTCGGCATGAGCATTTTGGCGAGGTCTTTGGCTTCGCGATAAGCGCCATCACCATCGACCAGAACCTGATCAATGTCTTTGTCGTAAAGATCGCGCAGGGCACGATGCACAAGCCCGGCTTCTTCATTGATCATGCACGGCGCGACTGAACTCAGCGTCAGTTCGCGGATCTTGCTCCACAAACGGATCAGGTATTCGAAATCGCGCTTGATCTCGCTTTTTGTGCGTTTTGCGCCCGCAGTCCGGACAATCAGGCCCATGCCATCAGGAACGTTCAGTTCGCTAACGATTTTTTTCAGGCGTTTGCGATCTGCAGCGTTGGTGATCTTGCGGGAAATACCCCCACCGCGTGGTGTATTCGGCATCAGGACGCAATACCGGCCGGCGAGAGAGAGGTAAGTGGTGAGGGCTGCGCCCTTATTCCCACGCTCTTCTTTGACAGCCTGAACCAGCATGATCTGACGGCGTCGGATCACTTCCTGGATTTTGTATTTCTTCTGTAGCGAGGTCGCAGAGACGGGTCGTGCGTCATCATCCTCATCAACGCCTTCATCATCATCCTCGGAAGAGGAATTCTGAGACGCGGCTTCTGCCAGCAGGGCTTCGCGATCAGCCTGCGGCAGTTGATAATAATCTGGATGGATTTCGCTGAACGCCAGGAAACCGTGACGATTGCCCCCAAAGTCTACGAATGCAGCCTGAAGGGAGGGTTCGACCCGGGTAATCTTCGCGAGATATATGTTTCCTCTTAGTTGTCGTTTTTTAGCGCTCTCAAAATCAAAGTCTTCGACTTGTCCTTTGTTGACCACGGCAACCCGGACTTCCTCCGGGTGGACCGCGTCGATCAACATCATTTTGGTCATTAAGGGTATTCCTGAAGTACTCACCGGCCAGGCGCGCGTCAGTTCGCAGTCGTCTGCAGAACCGGTGGTGATGATATGTGTAGGGAGTCGTCTGGTACTCTTGCTGAGGCGTTTTCCAAATCGCGGATTGAAGTGCCATCAGTTTCGTTTTCCCAAACGGTTGGTTTGAAGCAGCAGCGTTTTCGGGGAATTTCGTAGCCCGTTTCGCTGTTGTGTCAGAGTTAGACGCATCGACTAAAGACGCGACTCTCGTACACTGCATAATATTGGACGAAAAATAAAGAGAAAAGAACGCCGAGCAAATTCTCAGAACTCGTTAATCTCCGTAAATGGTGCATTAACCAAGGCTTTCTACACTTCTCGTTCAGATAGAATGGTGGCTGTCGCAATGACAAGAATATTGTCAATTCTGGTCGGCATTGTCGGCGTTTGGGTCGTCCTTCAGGGAGGATTGAACGCGGCTTCTGCCGATACCCGTCCTGAGATTTCAAATATCCGCATCGGCTATGATGGCGAACGGACGCGCGTGGTGATTGATGCAACGCGCGATCTCGACTTCAGCCAGTTTGCCCTGAGTTCAGGCGGCATGCGGTATGTGCTCGATTTCGACCGCCTCGACTGGAGACTGCCAGATCAGGCGGCACACCAGGGGGAAGGCGACGGAGCTGGCGGGATTCAGCGCTTTCGCTATGCCCATAATTCCCCGACCACCTCGCGTCTGGTTTTTGATCTGGATGAGCCGCTGATTTTTGAAAGCTCGTTCACCATGGCTCCGGCTCAGACAGGCGGGACCTACCGGATCGTGATCGACTTTCAGCCGACAGACCTCAATACGTTCAAGAGCATCAAGCCCCGCAGCCCGAACCGGGCGGTTGTGAAACCGGCGGAGGTTTCTACGCCGGTCATTTTACCGGCACGTTCGCCTGCCGTGGAGCCCCAGCTTCCCTCGCCTGGTGTAAGCGACAAGTATATCGTGGTGATTGATGCAGGTCATGGCGGGAGAGATCCGGGCGCGCAGGGCATCAAGGGTACACGCGAGAAAGACGTCAATCTGGCTGCGGCGCTGAAGCTGCGCCAACTCCTGGAGGCCTCCGGACGCTATGATGTGGTCCTGACGCGTGAGAGTGATGTGCTGATCGACCACGAAGAGCGGATCGAAATTGCGCGCAACGCAAACGCAGACATCTTTATCTCGATACATGCTGATGCGGCAGGCAATCGCGCAGTGTCGGGTGCGTCGGTCTACACTCTTTCAGCAGCCGGAGACAAACGGGTTGATCGCCTGATCGACGATAAGGGCTGGTCTACACCGCTTGAGGTTGAGCCTGCCGGCGATGCTGCCAAAGACATTTTGCAGGATTTCATTCAGCGAGAAACGCTGACCAAGTCCTCAAGCTTTGCTGACATCCTCATTCCGGAGCTTGAAAAGGTCGGACCGATTCTGAGAAATTCGCATCGACAGGGCAACCTCGCCGTACTGCTCGCGCCGGACGTGCCTGCCGTGCTTCTGGAAGTTGGTTTTCTGACAAATCCGAACGATGAGAAACGCCTGATTTCTCAGGAAGGCCTGTCGCTGAGTATGGAGGCTGTGAAGTCTGCAATCGACATCTACTTCAAACGGGAAGAGCAGATCATGGCGCAATATATCTCGAATGCCGGCTAATCGCTCCAATTTCAGGGTTTGCCTGCAATACAGACTTGCTCTGGCGGCCTAGCCGATGGCACATCAGGGCCTTAGAATGGTCGCAGTTCTGGTTGATTCCGGACGCTACTGACGTAAAGCCCGATTGAGAGACCATGTCGCAATCTTCAAACTCGTTTCTGAATTCTGTCGCAGGCTTCTTCGGAGCGATCGGACGTTTTTTCCTGCGTCCCGTCTTCCGTATTCTGGTGGTCGCCATAGCGTTCCTTGGCATTATGGCAACGATTGGGGTGTGGTGGTATGTCCAGTCGCTCTCTGATGATCTGCCACCGGTTAGTGTTCTTGCCGAGTATGAGCCCGAGGTCACAACGCGCGTTCACGCCGGTGATGGTCGGCTGATTGCGGAATTTGCGAGCCAGCACCGCGTCTACGTGCCGTATGAGGCCATGCCGGAGCACCTGATCTGGGCCTTTGTTTCGGCCGAGGACAAAAACTTCTTCTCGCATGGCGGCATTGATTATCTCGGTATGCTTCGGGCCAATATCCGCAATGCGCGCAATATTGCGTCGGGCGCTGACGTAAATCTTCAGGGGGGCTCAACCATCACCCAGCAAGTCGCCAAGAACATGGTTCTGGAAGACAGCTCGCAGGTGATCGACCGGAAAATCCGTGAGGCCATTCTCTCCCGACGTATGGAGAAAGCGTTCAGCAAGGAAGAAATCATCGAGCTTTATATGAACGAGATTTATCTCGGAGGAAGCTCATATGGGGTTGCTTCAGCGGCGCTGAACTATTTCAACAAGTCATTGCCTGAACTGACCGTCGAAGAGGCCGCGGTGCTTGCAGCCATGGCCCAGCGGCCGGGTGATGTGAACCCATTCCGCAAGCCAGAGCGATCCAAAGATCGCCGCGACTGGGTTCTGCAGCGCATGGCTATCAATGGTTATATTTCTCGTGAGGAAGCGCGCGAACGTTCTCAACTGCCGCTGGTGACCCGAGAACGTCTGAAAGGGCCAGAATATGCAGCGGCGACCTATTTCGTTGAGGAGCTCCGCCGCGACCTGACCGAACGTGTCGGCGAAGATGAGCTGAAGGAAGATGGCCTGTCCATTCGCTCTACGCTTGACACGCGCCTGCAACTTGCCGCGCAGGACGCTCTGAGAAGCGGACTGGAAACATATGATCGTCGTCATGGCTATCGCGGCCCTGTCACGTCTATAGAGCTTGGTGACGGCCAGATGGAGGCCTTGTCTGACGTCAAACTGCCCGGCGGATATGGCACGCGCGAAAAAGCGCTCGTGACGGCTTCCTCAGAGAGCGCTGTTGAGCTCTTATTGACCGATGGCTTCAAGATCGATCTGGACCCGGACGATATCCGCTTTTCCCGGACCTATCGACGCGAAGACGGTGGCCGCGGGCTTGCACCTGGCGATGTCATCATGGTTTCTGTCGAGCGCGAACAACCAGTCACCGAGGGCGAGGACACTGCCAACCCGGCCGGCGATCCGGTTGTGTCTGAAGAGATCAATTCTGAAGAGCTTGGCGCGGCCTCTGGTGAAGACGCTGAGGAAGGCCAGCAGGCAGAGCGTGCGAAGCCGGTCGGAGATGCGCGCCTGGGCCAGATTCCTGATGTTGAAGGTGCACTTCTGGCGCTGGATCCGCATACAGGGCGTATTCTCGCAATGGCTGGCGGCTATTCCTTCTGGAAAAGCCAGTTTAACCGCACAGTGCAGGCGAAGCGCCAGCCGGGATCGTCTTTCAAGCCATTCGTCTATGCTTCAGCGCTTGAGCTCGGAAATCCATATACGGGCCAGGCTGCATTTACTCCGGCAACACAGATTCTGGATGCGCCATTTGTTGAGTGCGACTATACGCGGGTGAAAGACCAGTGCTACGCGCCCACAAACTATACCAGCGGTCGCTTCTACGGCATGAGCACGATGCGGCTTGGTCTTGAGCTCTCGCGTAACGCGATGACCGTACGGCTGGCGCAGGATATTGGCATGCAGCAGGTGAAGCATTTCGCTGAGCGTGTTGGTCTTTATGATAATTTGCAGCCTTATCTTCCTATGGCGCTTGGTGCCGGTGAGGTAACGGTCTGGGACATGGCAAAGGCTTATGCGTCGTTCGTAAACGGCGGCAAGGAAGTCCGGCCAACGCTGTTCGACCGCGTTCAGGATCGCACCGGCAAGACGCTCTATCGTATGGATGAACGCGAATGCCCGGGCTGTAATGATGAATATACCGGGCAGGAGCCTCCTGTGCTCGCCGATGTTCGCGAGCAGATCATCGATCCGATCACGGCATTCCAGATCACGTATATGCTTCAGGGTGTTGTTGAGCGCGGCACAGCAGCCAGCATTCGCAACGGTTGTCCGGGTGGCGGACCCGCGGCAGCGATTGGTGTTGAAGGTGTGGCCGAGCTCTGCAAGCACACACTTGGCGGCAAGACCGGTACCACCAACGACTATTTCGATGGCTGGTTCATGGGCTTCTCACCGGATCTGGTCGTCGGTATTTATGTCGGGTTTGATGAACCCAAATCCATGGGGAACGGCGAAGCGGGCGGCCGTGTTGCTGCGCCGATCTTCGGCGATTTCATGGAAAAAGCGCTGACAGATTATGAGCCTGTTCCGTTCCGGTCGCCCAGTGGTATTCGCTTCGTGAATATTGATGCCAAGACAGGCCAGCTACCGGGGCCTGGAAGTCAGGTCATTCAGGAGGCTTTCCGACGTGGATCTGAGCCAGGATTTGATTTTGGGTATGACGACGACTCCGGCAACCTGTTTGGCTCGGGTGATATCGGCAGCAGTTCTGGCACAACGGCCAGCGGCGACGACATAAACCCCACCTATCCCGGGCAGCAGACCTCGCGCTCTACCACGCAGGCATCTGATGACTTCGAAGAAGGTATTTACTAGGCCCCATCTGATTGCCAGATGGCTTCACAAAACAACTGAACCTTAGGAGAGTGCAGGCATGACGCCTGAGATGACGACATTGGCCAACCGGATTGAGCAGTCATTGGAACTGCTGAGGAGGCGTCTTTGACTGGGATCGTGCAGAGAAACGCTACCACGAACTGACAGCCATGTCTGAACGTCCGGACTTCTGGGATGATCCCCAGGAGGCCCAGAAGCTCATGAAAGAGCGCCAGAAGCTCGAAGACCAGATGAATGCCATCCGTTCACTTGAGGGCGACCTGTCAGATAGCGCCGAACTCTATGAGATGGCGGATGCAGAAGGTGATGATCAGGCCAAGGCCGAAATCCTTGAGGTGCTGAATGCGGCTGTCGAGCGCGCTGAGCGCGCCGAGCTGGAGGCTCTGCTATCGGGCGAGGCCGATGGAAACGACTGTTACGTCGAAATCCATGCGGGCGCAGGTGGTACAGAGAGCCAGGACTGGGCCGGTATGCTGCGCCGTATGTATGTTCGCTGGGCGAATGCGCACGACATGAAGCTTGAAGAAGTTGAAGAACATGTCGGCGATGAGGCTGGGATCAAATCCGCGACGCTCCAGATCAAAGGTGAAAACGCCTATGGTTGGCTGAAGAGCGAGTCCGGCGTGCACCGGCTTGTTCGCATCTCACCGTTCGATTCCAACGCGCGACGCCATACGAGTTTTGCGAGTGTATGGGTTTATCCTGTGATCGATGAATCGATTGAAGTCGAAATCGAGGAAAAGGATGTGCGTACGGACACCTATCGCTCCAGCGGTGCTGGTGGTCAGCACGTCAACAAGACGGACTCAGCTGTACGTCTGACCCACGAGCCCACGGGGATCGTTGTGGCGTGTCAGAATGGGCGCTCACAACACCAGAACCGTGCAACGGCCTGGGAGATGCTTCGGGCCCGGATTTATGAGCTCGAACTCCAGAAGCAGCGCGAAGCTGCTGATGCGCTGGAGAGCACGAAATCCGAAATCGGCTGGGGGCACCAGATCCGGTCTTATGTTCTGCAGCCTTATCAGATGGTCAAGGATCTGCGAACGAATGTGGAAACGTCTGATACACAGGGTGTTCTGGACGGCGGCATAGACGCTTTCCTGGCGGCATCACTTTCCCATAGCCTCACGTCGGCATCAGACACCGAGGCAGATGCCTGACCGCGCCAGATCAGAACAAGCAGCATTAAAAAAGCCGCCTCAAGGGCGGCTTTTTGATAAATCGGATTTGGTAATCAGCCGACTTGTTGTGGCTGAGCTGGTGCCGCTGCCGGTGTTGGCGAAGGAGCTGGCGCAGAAGACGATGCTTTGAGCGGGTCTTCTGAATGCTTAACCTGTCCTTCAAAAACAGCGCTGGCTTCAATAGAGAGTGAGGCGTGCGTAATGTCGCCTTCCACTTTAGCCGAAGAGGCGAGTTGAACTTTACGAGCGCGGATTGAGCCTTTGACCTTTCCGCGAACGATGACTGTTTCGGCGACGACTTCACCTTTGATCTCTCCGCTGTCGCCAACGGTGAGGGCAGATGCTTTCACATCGCCTTCGATGCGTCCGTCGATCTGGATCTCGCCTTCGGAAACGATTGATCCTTTGACTTTCATATCACCACTAATGAGTGATGGGGCAGAACGGGTCGCCGGCTTTGAAGCCGCCTGCCGAAGCGCTTCGCCCTGGGCTGGTTTTGCTGCGGAAGGAGTTGGGGCGTTCGCCCCCTCAGTCTTACCCTTTGTAAACATGTTGACCTGCCCTCAAGAAATTCACTGGATTATAAGTTTTGCCTCGGAACCAGACTTCATAATGAAGGTGCGGACCGGTGCTGCGGCCCGTGCTGCCCATTTTTCCGACTGAGTCACCAAGTTGGACTTCATCGCCCACTTTCACGCTTACAGACAAAAGGTGTCCATATCGTGTCTTAAAACCGTGGCCATGATCGATTTCAACAAGCCGACCGTAACCACTGCGTGGGCCTGCCCAGGTTACCACGCCTGGACCAGACGCCACAATGGGGGCGCTGCGATAGGCTGCCATGTCCATGCCAGCATGAAATGCCGGACGGCGGTTGAATGGGTCTGTGCGGAGACCGTAGCCAGAGGTTTCTCGTGATGGGACGCCAATTGGCTGGCCGAGCGGAAGCTGGTCGATCAGCTGTTGGTAAAAGTCTGCTTCTTCGAGGCGAGCGGCGACTTTGGTGACGCGCTCAGCGAAATAGAGATCGTCTTCGTTAAGGGCTTCAGGCGCTGTAAGGCTGGCGAGTTCTACCAGTGGGCCACCGAGCTCGCGCTGCTCTTCAAACCGACCGATGCCAACACCTGTCAGCTGGAGAATACCCCGGGCTTCTTCTGCACGCTCGACCGCGATCTGCTCAGCGTCATCAAGATAGGTCGTTGTCTCTGCGCGGAGTTTTTCGATTTCGGCGCGAAACCCGGCGACTTCAACTGTGGCTGCAGGAGAGGGGGCGGTGCGAGCCTGACGGGGCGCGCCTTCTTCAATACTGGCTTCAATAAGGAAGCTGGAATTTTTGCCGCGCAGGCTGGCAACATCGATGGATTCAGGGGATTTCAGCCCGGTGAGAATAACTTTGAGAGAATCGAGCCGCTGGCCCATTTCTGAAGTTGCTGTCTGGAAGGCTTCAGTGCGTTCTTCGAGAAGGGCCTGAGCGGTAGCAGCGCGGGCATTTGCGTCGCTCACCCAGCGTTCGGCTTTGGCTTCGCTACGATCCAGAGCCACATTTCGCGCGGACAGTTTCGGGCCCTGAGCCAGTACGTTGACTGTCGCGAAAATACACCAGCCAGCGGCCAACGCTGCGCCGCCTGCAGCCATCATCTGTTTTCGAGGTGAGATGGAAATGTAACTGACTGTGCCGCCGCTGCGATGATAAATCTGGCGCTCGGGAAATGTTCTTTCCAGCCAGGTTTTCGCTCTGCCCTGCATGTCGCTCATGTACGCTGCCCGATACTTGCTTCGAAAAAGAGTTCCCCAACCCTTCTTCGAGTTTGGATAACCCTAGACGAAAAATTTCTAACCGCGAAGCCCAAATTCGGTAATTTTTGCAGGTAAATTAGGCTCCACCGGTAAATTGCCACTTAATGAATTACTCGATTTGGTTAACGCAATCGCTAAGTTTTTCTATAACCTCTTCAACATGTCCTGACACTTTGACCTTTCGCCACACCTCACGGCAAACGTTTTCTGGTTCGAAGAGAAAAGTGGATCGCTCGATTCCCCAATACGTCTTCCCATACATCTGTTTTTCGACCCAGACGCCAAATGCCTCACAGAGTTCTCCATCTTCATCGGAAATAAGCTCGACCGTGAGGTCGTGCTTGTCGATGAAATTGGTGTGTTTGCGCGGGCTGTCCCTGGAAACGCCAATCACCCGGGCACCGAGCTTGCGAAATGCATCCATCTGTTCGGAGAATGCAATTGCCTCTTTCGTGCAGCCGGGGGTGTTGTCCTTTGGGTAGAAATATATGACAGACCATTGATTGCTCAGGTCAGTATCAGACAGAATCTCGCCGTCTGGCGTTGGGAGTTTAAAGTGCGGAAGTGCATCTCCGATTTGCATGTCGACTTTCCATGGCGCAAGAAATGAGTTGAGATCGCGAAACGTGCCGGCAGCATAACCCGGCCGACACGTTTCAATTAGTGTGAGTTGCCTTTGTGCGTCAAACCACCGGAATAATCATCCTGGAAGGGCTGACTGGGCTTGTGCTGCTCGTCGGCCTTGGGCTTGGGCTGATTGCCTGGCGACTTATGTCCGGACCGACCGATCTCGCTTTCGTAAAATCGGAAATCGAGGCTGCCATGACGGAGGCCAGGGATGGCAAACCCGTGGAGATCGATAAGGTCAGCCTGCGATGGCAGGAAGGCGTGAACGAGTTTCAGGTTTTCGCAGAGGGGCTCGAGTTTTATTCAGCAGAGAGTGAACAGGTCGCAAGCGCCCAAAGCGCCATCATCGATGTTCATGCTGTCAGTCTGATGCGCGGAAAGATCCGTCTCAAGGAAATGCAGGTTACGGGCAGCGAGCTCACAATTCGCCGCGAGCAGGATGGTACAATCATCGTAGCTGGTGAGGAAATTCCGCCCGTCAGGCCCGTTCAGTTTCATGAGGCGACCTCACCTGTACAGTATGTGGAGCAGAGTATCCTGAATGTTGTCGAGACGATTGCCCAGTCTTCTGCGCTGGACGATCTCCGCCGGATCCGGCTCGACGATTTTCGTATCAATTTGCAGGACGTGCCGCTTCAGATTGACTGGACGCTTGAGACGGCAGAACTCGATTTAATCCGCGCCGGAAGTGAAGTGGAGATCGAATTCAAAGGACTGGCCGCGGGAAGTGGTGCACCGGACCGGGTCGCCATGGAGTTGAGCTTTAGTCCCGACGGGCGGGAGTTTTCGAGTTTTGCCCGGTTAGAGGGCGCGCGGGTTTTCGAACTGCCGTTTCTCAAACCATATGCGGAAATGATTACCGGCGAGATGACCGCAGACCTTGAGGTGTCGTTTGGCGTTCGTCCTCAGGGGATCGACGCTCTGGCTCTCGACCTGACAACTGATGGTGGCCGGGTTGTGATCGCGGGTGAGACAGAGCTGGAGCTTGGCCGGAACGATTTTGCGCTGATCTTCGATCTTGATGCAAACGATCTGATGATCGATGGACGCGAGATCAATGCGGGCCCTGTTACCGGCACTGGAACGCTCAACATTTTTGACTTTGTCGATCTGATTGAAACCGGCTTCGCCAACCCGACACAGTTGATGCTTGATGCATCTGAACTCGGTTTAGATTTGCGACCGAGTTTTGAGAGCGCGTTCGAACTGACGAATGTAAACCTCGACGGAGAATGGAACTTTCAGTCAAGCGAACTGAGTTTCACCGAGTTCGCATTCAATATGGAGAACGCGCGGGTCAGCAGCGCGGGACGGATCTATCTCGCCGAGGAGATGGTTCATGAAGAAGACTTGCCGTTTGGTGTTGAGCTGAACGCCAATGTGTCAGGCGCGCTCTCAGTCTCGACGGTGCTGGAGTACTGGCCAGTCAATCTTGGCGCAGGCGCGCGTGAGTGGCTGATTGAGAATTTGCATCAGGGTTCGGTCTATGAAGCCGATCTGAAGCTGGATATTGAGCCTCAGTCTTTGCGGCAGGGGTATCTGTCGAATGAGAACCTTCAGGTCGATTTTTTATTCAGAGATGGTCAGTTCAGTTTTCTCAGCGATATGCCGCCGATTGTCGAAGGCGAGGGCAGTGCGCGGCTCAACGGAAATTCGTTCTCTCTAGATCTGGAGCGCGCCATGTTCAGCGGCTGGACGCTGACGCGGGGCGTAGTGAACATCCCTTATTTCATGCCGAAGGGCGAAGACCTTTACATCGAAGCCGACGGCTATGGTGACATCTCTCAGGTGCTGAGAACAATCAGCGACTCTCGTCTTCAGCTGGAAAATGACTATGGCCTGCCGATCAGTGATATTTCGGGCTCAGGACGTGCAAGCTTCACCATGAGACGACCCGCATTGTCGGATGTGTCGTATGATGACACGCGGTTTCGTGTTGCGGGGGAAGTGACCGAAGGCAAATTTGTCAATCTCATCAACGACATGACCCTTGTCACAAATGCTGCGGACATTTCCGTTTCCAACGATGTGATACGCATTTCAGGATATGGCGAACTGGATGAGGCGCCGGTTGAATTTGAATGGTCAGACCGCTTCAGAGAAGACGGGCCAGAACGCTCGCGCCTTAAGGCATCCGGCTATGTCGGACCTGATCTGCTGAACCGATTTGGCATTGCTGTGCGCACCTATATGACAGGAGATGCTCTGGCTGAGATTACAGCAAGCGGACCTTCGGCTGTCGATTTTCAGATCGTCAGCGTGGATCTCGATCTCGAAGAGACACGCCTTGATATCCCTGAGCTCAACTGGACGAAGCGCCGGGGAGACGCCTCGAGCGCACAGGTTTCGTTTCGCCAGGATACAGGTACGAACCTGACCCGGGTCGCTTTTGATGCAGAGGATCTCAAGTTCCGGGGCAATCTGGCGCTCACAGAAGAAGGTCGATTAGATCAACTGATTGTCGACCAGTTCTATCTGGAAGATCAGCTGGATTTGGCGGGAGAATTACGGCGCACAGGGCCGCTTGCATTAGAACTCGTCGTAAGCGGTCCATTCATGAATGCTGAGCCGCTGACGGCCGGCTTGTTCAGCGGCGAAGGCGGCGCGCTTCCGATTTTCGGCGATGTCGATTTCAGAGCTGAGATCGACAGACTACGCCTCCGCCGCGGCCTGGAGGTTGATGATGCCGACCTTCATACGGTTTTTTCAGGCCCACAATTGGTTCAGCTGGATCTGTCGGGAGAGATCACTGGCGATGACGAATTTCTGCTCACCGTGCGGGACGATGGCGACGGGGTGCGCAATCTCACAGCTGAAGTTTCAAACGCGGGCGCAATGTTTGAAGCGCTCATGGGCGAACAATTTGTCCAGGGCGGGCAGCTGTACATGACCGGTCAGCTTCGATCAGGGGATGATCCAACCAATCTGGATATCACCGTCACAAACACTCGCATGGTGAATGCGCCGCTTCTCACGCAGATTCTGTCGCTCGCCTCCCTGCGCGGCCTTGCTGATGTGATGTCTGGCGAGGGGATCCTGTTTACCTCAATCAATATTCCGCTGGTTATTGATGAGACAGGCTATTATTCGCCCGGCGCCAAAGCCTCCGGTCCGGCTTTAGGCATGACAGCCAAAGGCTCCATTCTGGAAGGCGGGAGCGAGCTTTCGATCGATGGCGTTTTGGTTCCATCATTTGGCGTCAACTCGGCACTTGGGGGAATCCCGATTATTGGCGACCTGTTCGTGTCGCGTGAAGGGGAGGGCGTTTTTGCGATGACCTACGCCGTCCGTGGATCACTTGAAGAGGCGCGGATTGCTGTAAATCCGCTATCCGGTATCCTGCCGGGCGTGCTGCGCCGGATTTTTGAAAATCCCGCCAGCGAAGAGGTGCCGGTGGCAGACGCGCCCGACGACGCGCCTGCAGAACCAGCTAATCCCTGACCGCTTTAGCCGAGTTGAAGTCGGGCGTGACGCTTCTTGCCGAGCGACAGCATGGCATAGCCTTCATCGTCGAAGTCAGCTCTGCTGAGCACGGCATTCTGATCAGACACGGGCTCCCCATTCAGCTTGGCGGCATTCTGTTTGATGCTGCGCCGGGCCTCGCCGTTGGATTTTGTCAGGCCAGCTGCCGTGAAGCCCGCAGCAACAAGCATTCCGTTTTCCAGATCTGACGCTGAGATGCCGACGGTCGGCAAAGCGTCACCTGCGCCGCCTTGCTCGAAAACGGCCGCGGCAGACGCTTTGGCGTCCTCAGCAGCTTGTGCGCCGTGGAGCATGGTAGTCGCCGCGTCAGCGAGTGCGATCTTGGCGTCATTGATAGCAGCGCCTTCAAGGTTCTCCAGACGTTCAATCTCGTCGAGCGGAATGTCCGTGAACAATCGTAGGAAACGACCGACATCTGCGTCCTCTGTGTTCCGCCAGAACTGCCAGAACTCATAAGGGCTCTTTTTGTCGGCATTCAGCCAGACAGCGCCGCCGACCGTCTTGCCCATCTTTGCGCCTGACGCCGTAGTGATAAGCGGGCAGGTAATCCCGAAGGCCTGATTGCCATCCATTTTGTGAATAAGGTCTGCGCCTGCGACGATATTACCCCACTGATCAGAGCCACCCAGCTGCATCATACACTCTGCTCTGCGAGACAATTCCAGGAAGTCATACGCTTGTAGCAGTGTGTAGTTGAACTCGAGGAAGGTGTAGGGCTGCTCGTTCTTGAGGCGCCGCGCCACCGTGTCCTGTTTGACCATGGTGTTGATCGTGAACAGTTTGCCGACGTCGCGAAGAAACTCAATATAACCGAGGCCATCGAGCCAGTCGGCATTGTTGAGCATGACCGCATCGGTCGGCCCGTCACCGAATGTGAGATAGGCTTCAAACGCGCGGCGGATACCTTCAGCGTTTGCATTGATCTGTTCTTCGGTCAGGATGGGGCGTGATTTTTCCTTATCGGTGGGGTCACCGATCTTTGTCGTGCCGCCGCCGATCAGAACAATCGGTTTTCCGCCGGCTTGCTGCAGTCGGCGGAGCATCATAATGCTGACCAGATGTCCAACGTGGAGACTATCCGCTGTTGCATCATATCCAGTATAGGCAACAGGCACGCCCTTGGCACAATAGGCGTCAAGCTCGCCTTCGTGGGTAGTCTGCTTGATGTAGCCACGGCTCTGAAGAGTGTGCAGAAAATCGGATTTGAAAGTGCTCATAGCGGTCTCCAACAAGCGTGGCGCTCTAGCATGAAGGAGGCAGGTGTTGAACACTGTTGAGAACGAAAAATTGGCTCAGTGGACGATTGGCTTCATGAGCGGCACATCGGTCGATGCGGTGGATGCGGCCATGATCCGGACTGATGGCGTGCGGGTTTATGAATTCGGTCCAGTTGCAGAGCGAAAATACACGGACGCTGAACGCAAGGCGATCTTTGACGCGACAGCGCAAGCGCGCGAATGGAACTGGCAGGGCGACGTGCCCCATGCGGCATTTCGCGAGGCCCTGGAGGCGCTGACATCAGCGCATATCGATGCCTTCAACGCTGTTGTTGAGCAGTGCCGGGACGATCAGAAGCCGACACTCGCAGGCGTGCACGGGCAGACTCTCTTGCACCGGGCGAAAAGTACGGATGCGCCGGGCGCGACACTACAGATTCTGGACGCTCAGGCACTTCGTGAGGCTTTTGGCGTTCCGCTCGTGTATGATTTCCGAACGGCCGATGTTGCGGCAGGCGGGCACGGCGCTCCGCTTGCGCCAGCCTACCATCAGGCGCTGGCTCGAGAGTTTGATCCGCCCGTGGCCGTGCTCAATCTCGGCGGCGTCGCCAATCTTACCTATATTCACGGTGATGAAATCTTTGGCTTTGACTGCGGCCCGGCGAATGGACCGATCGACGAGTGGGTGTCCCACAATACGAGAGGCCAGTATGACGCAGATGGGCGTCTTGCCGCAGCGGGCAGAGTTCATCGTGATCTTCTGACGCGCTGGATGGAGCATCCATTCTTCAATCAGACTTATCCGAAATCTCTGGACCGATATGATTTCAATGCCAGCCTGGCCGCAGGGCTATCTCTGGAAGACGGCGCGGCAACGCTCACTGCGTTCAGTGCCGCAGCAGTAGCCAGCGGTCTCAGCCTGCTCCCGCAGCCGGTAAAAAAGGTCATTGTCTGTGGAGGAGGGCGTCATAATCCGACGCTGATGAGCGAACTCAATGCCCGGTGTTCAATACCGGTTGAGACGGCGGAGCAGCAGGGCTGGCGTGGCGATTCAATTGAGGCTGAAGCCTTTGCCCTGCTGGCCGTCCGGTCTGTACGTGACCTGCCGTTGAGCTTTCCGGGAACCACAGGGGTTCCCGAGCCCCAGACAGGCGGCAAGCTGTTGGATTAGTCGATTTCGCCCAGGCGTTCGCGATCGGCCTTTGCAATGCTGGTGTCGAGATAATCGGCACATTTCGCTGTCATTTCTTCCAGTTTGCCTTGATAGAAATGGTTCGCACCGGGAACGACGTCTCGCGAAATGACCTCGCCCTTCTGAACGCGGACTTTGGTCAGGGAACGTTCAATATCGGCAGGCGGGGCGACTTTGTCCTGATCGCCTGACAGGATGAGGCCAGACGCCGGACATGGCGCGAGGAAGCTCAGATCGTAGTGATTGGCTGGCGGAGAGACGGCGATAAAGCCATCAATCTCGGGACGACGCATGAGAAGCTGCAGGCAGATCCACGCGCCGAAAGAATAGCCAGCGACCCAACAATAGCGTGGGGTCTCTGTCAGAGACTCCATGTAATCGAGGACATAGGCGGCGTCAGAGAGTTCACCAGAACCGGATTCAAACTGCCCCTGGCTGCGACCAACCCCACGGAAGTTGAACCGCATGACCGAGAAGCCGCGCGATTCAAACAGGTTGTAGAGTGAGATGGTCACAGGGTCCTGCATACTGCCGCCCGCTTTTGGGTGCGGGTGAAGGATCAGAGCGATTGGCGAGGTTTCTTCCGGTCCTTCAGTATAGCGTGCTTCGATACGCCCAGCCGGTCCGGGAATAATGATCTCGGCCATGAAAACTCCTTTGGTGATCTGCCTGCGACAATTCGCTAACCGCGCGGTGTAAACCGTCACTTGACTAGAAATCAAGAAATTAGGCAGAGAAATACTTGACCTTTTTATGGGGAGAAATACCTGAGTCTGGTAGGAGACTATTACAATGAAGCTTGGTACAAAGGGACGATACGCAGTGATGGCGCTGGTTGATTTAGCGAACTCACCCGCAGAGACACCAAAAACTTTGGCTGAAATCGCGGCATCTCAGTCTATTTCGCTGTCATATCTTGAGCAGCTTTTCGCAAAAATGCGTCGCCGAGGCGTGGTGAAAAGCGTCCGGGGGCCGGGCGGTGGATATATTCTTGCCAAACCGGCATCAAAAACACGGCTGAGCGATGTGATCCTCGCTGTGGATGAGCCGATCAAAACGACCCGCTGCTCGCCTGATACAGGCCGTGGCTGTCAACCAGATGGTTCAAAGTGCTCTACCCACGAACTCTGGGATGCATTGCGCCAACATATTTTGGGCTTTCTTGCGCAGGTGTCTCTGGAAGACGTGGTTGCAGGACGCGCAGGACATATCGTTCAGACCAGACGTACGGATGCCAACGTAGCAGCCTGACCAACAGATGATTTATTGCGACTATAATGCGACCGCTCCGCTTCGGTTGGAGGCGAGGAAAGCGATGTTGACCGCGCTCGATATCGGCGCGAACCCATCTTCTGTGCACGGAGAGGGGCGCGACGCGCGGCGCGTCGTCGAAACGGCACGCACATCGCTGGCAAACGCGATTGGTGGTCGTGCTGAAGATATTGTCTTTACCAGCGGCGGCACCGAGGCTAACGCGCTCGCCATTCAGGGCGCTTTAAAGCTCATACCTGACGCTGTTGTGCTCTGGTCGGATCTCGAACATTCAGCGGTGAAGGGTGCGATTGAGGCGAGCGGCGCTCAGCAGCGCAAGATCAAGCTCACGTCTGAAGGTATTCTGGATCTGGACGATCTGGGCAACGCATTGGAAGACCTGGGTGGAAAAACGCCCTTTCTCTGCCTCATGCACGCCAATAATGAGACCGGGATCGTCCAACCGGTGGCTGAGGCTGCCCGCCTTGTCCGCGAGAAAGATGGACTGGTGCATTGCGACGCCGCGCAGACGCTCGGTAAGCTGAAGATCAATGTCGGCTTGCTGGGCGTGGATTATATGGCGTTCTCAGCTCATAAGTTTGGCGGGCCTCAGGGCGTTGGCGCGCTCTGGTTCCGGGCTGGCGCCCCATTGAAGCCAATTATGCTGGGCGGTGGTCAGGAACGGTCCTTGAGATCGGGTACTGAGAATGTTTCTGGTATCGGTGGCTTTGGCGCCGCGATCGACGTGACCGCAGAATTGACCGGCGTAGAGCGGGTTCAAGAAATTCGCGACCGGTTCGAGGCTTTGGTTGAGGCGAGTGCGCCTGTGACCATTTTCGGCAAAACCTCAGAAAGATTGCCAGGAACCAGCAATCTGGCACTTGAAGGTTTCAAGAGCGAGACTCAGGTAATGGCTATGGATCTGGCAGGTGTTGCCGTATCCGCCGGTTCAGCCTGCTCCAGTGGAAAAGTTAGACAATCAGACGTACTGACCGCTATGGGAGTGCCAGACGAGCTTGCGGGCTCTGCAATCCGGGTCAGTTTTGGCTGGGCATCGACACTGGCTGACTCAGAAAAAGCAGCTGAATCATGGCTGGCTGCAGCAAAGCGTGCCGTACCGAGCGCGTTTAAGGAGAGTACATAATGGCTGATGGAGCTCCATCCGCTGAAGACATCCGCGTCAAAGAGGGAATCGACAAGAAAACTGTCGAGGCTGCTCAAGCGCTTGAGTCCAAGAACTACTCTGCCGGCTTTTCGACAGAGATTGAGCAGGAATTCGCGCCGAAAGGCCTGAACGAAGATATCGTTCGGTTTATCTCTGCGAAAAAAGAAGAGCCGGAATGGATGCTGGAATGGCGCCTGAAGGCATTTCAGCGCTGGCTGCAAATGGAAGAGCCTGACTGGGCGAAAGTGAATTATCCGCCGATCGATTATCAGGACGCCTATTATTACGCCGCGCCGAAAACTGGTGCGAAATATGAGTCGATTGACGATGTGCCGGAAGAAATTCTGGAGACTTACAAGAAGCTAGGCATCCCGCTGAAAGAGGCAGAGGTGCTTCTGGGCGTGGAAGGTGCTGCGGAAACGGCTGCTGACGCCCGAACCGATGACAAGCCCAAAGTGGCCGTGGATGCTGTGTTTGACAGTGTGTCTGTCGCAACCACTTTCCAGAAAGAGCTCAAACAGGCTGGCGTGATCTTCATGTCGATCTCGGAAGCCATTCGCGAATATCCTGATCTGGTGAAGCAGTATCTCGGCACTGTGGTGCCGCAGTCGGACAATTATTTCGCGACACTCAATTGTGCGGTGTTCTCCGATGGCACCTTTGTATACGTCCCAAAGGGCGTGCGTTGCCCGATGGAGCTTTCCACTTATTTCCGGATGAATGCTCAGGGTACGGGACAGTTCGAGCGGACGTTGATCATCGCTGAGGAGGGGGCTTACGTCTCCTATCTTGAAGGCTGCACAGCGCCGATGCGCGATGAAAATCAGCTTCATGCTGCCGTGGTTGAGCTCGTTGCGCTCGACGATGCCGAGATCAAATACTCGACGGTGCAGAACTGGTGGCCAGGCGACGAAGAGGGCAAAGGCGGGGTTTATAACTTCGTGACCAAGCGCGGCGACTGCCGCGGCGCACGCTCCAAGATTTCCTGGACGCAGGTCGAGACGGGATCTGCTGTCACATGGAAATATCCGAGTTGCATTCTGCGCGGCGATGACAGTGTTGGCGAATTCTACTCGATTGCTGTCACCAATGGTCGTCAGCAGGCCGATACCGGCACGAAAATGATCCACCTCGGCAAGCGGACCAAATCGCGGATCATTTCCAAGGGTATCTCCGCCGGTAAGTCAGACCAGACCTATCGCGGGCTCGTATCGGTGCATAAGAAGGCTGAGAAGGCGCGTAATTTCACCCAGTGTGACTCGCTGCTGATTGGCGATAAGTGTGGTGCGCATACCGTGCCTTATGTGGAGACGAAACGTGCCGATGCCCAGCTCGAGCACGAAGCGACAACAACCAAGCTCTCAGATGACCAGCTCTTTTATGTCCGCCAGCGCGGGCTTGGTGAAGAGCAGGCGGTGGCTCTGCTCGTGAACGGCTTTGTCCGGGATGTGATCCAGCAGCTTCCAATGGAGTTTGCGGTGGAGGCTCAGAAGCTTCTTGAGGTCAGTCTGGAGGGTAGTGTCGGCTGATGTCACAGACCTATTGGTTCAAAAAGCGTACCAGCGCACTCGATTTTGGCCGGCCGGCCAGCTGGCAGGGCTGGGTCGCCCTGCTGATTGCGGTTTTTCTCGTTGCCATTCTGGCCCAAATGCTCGGCAAGTGGGTCATTGCCGGTTTTCAACCTCTGGCCATGGGCATCTGGGTTTTTGCACTCGCATTCGTGGTTCTGGGTGCCTTCATCAAGCTTTGTAATATGAAGTCGCCACCCCCAAATACAGATCTCTGATCACAGGCTTTGTTATGCTGAAAATTGAAAATCTCCACGCTTCCGTTGGTGAAGGCGAGGACACAAAAGAAATTATCAAGGGTTTGTCGCTGGAAGTTCCGGCCGGCGAAGTCCATGCGATTATGGGACCGAATGGTGCCGGTAAATCGACGCTGTCTTATCTTTTGACGGGGCGCGATGGATATGAAGCCACCAGCGGGAGCGCTTCGTTCAAAGGCGAAGACCTTCTTGAGCTGGAGCCCGAAGAGCGAGCCGCCAAAGGCGTGTTCCTGTCGTTTCAGTATCCGGTTGAAATCCCGGGTGTGCCGATTTTAACCTTCCTTCGGACGGCGCTGAATTCGCAGCGTAAACTGCGCGGCGAACACGAGATTTCTGCGGCTGATTTCCTCAAGAAATCCAGAGAGGTTGCTGCAAACCTTAAGCTGACGCCTGATATGCTGAAGCGCTTTCTGAATGTCGGCTTTTCGGGCGGCGAGAAGAAGCGGCTCGAAGTGTTCCAGATGATGATGCTGGAGCCTGACTTCCTGATTTTGGANGAAACCGATTCCGGCCTCGATATTGATNCACTGAAGGTGGTTGCTGACGGTGTGAACGCGCTGCGNTCNCCNGATCGNGGNATGCTGGTCATCACGCACTATCAGCGTCTNCTNGATCANATCCAGCCAGACAAGGTNCACGTNATGGCAGATGGTCGNATCGTGACGACCGGNGGTCCGGAACTGGCTCAGCGTCTTGAAAAAGAAGGTTATGACGGTGTGTTGTCGGAGGCGGCGTAATGACTGCGCTTCGCGATCTGTTCAAAAACCCCACCGCAGCTGAACTTGAGCTTCTGGAGCGGCACGGGCGATTGCCTGAGTCCGCACAGCGTGAGCGAAATTTCGAGGCTTTTGCCTCGACAGGCCTTCCGCATCGCCGGGTCGAGGCTTGGAAGTGGAGCGATGTTCGCAATGCGCTTCCACAACTGCCTGACGCAATCGGTGGGGAGACGTTTGATACTCCTTTCGATAAGATCGAGGGTGCCATCACATTCACCTTCGATGACAACGGATGCAGCTATCCTGACGATTTGCCGAATGGACTGCGTGTATTCGAGCAGGATGCCGGACAGGCCCTNGGTGGTGCAGAAGAGTTGCCGCTGGCAGCCCTTGGCGCAGCGCTGGCAAGCGATCCCGGTGTTCTGATGGTGGAGGTGTCGGAAACCATTCAGGCGCCAATCCACCTCAATTTCGCGAGCCGAAAACCAGTACAGTTTTCCCNTATCGTTTTTGTGCTCCGTGAGGCGGTCAGACTGTCTGTCTATGAAACGCATACGCGATCAGGCGGCTTTTCCAGCAATCTGATTGAATACGGTCTGGAAGACGGAGCCGAGCTTTCTCGGACACTGTATCAACGCGCGTCGAATGATGCTGTCCAGNTATTCACTGGACTGGTGCATCTGAATGCGGGCGCNAAGCTGACNCAGTCCGGACTTGGATTTGGTTCGAAGCTTTGCCGCAATGAGACGCGTGTGTTTCATCATGGCGACGGGGCTCATGCGGTACTGAATGGCGCCTACCTGATCGGAGGCGGATATCATTACGATCAGACCAGTCTGGTGCGACATTCAAAGCCTGAATGTACGACTGAACAGCTTTGCAAAGGCGCCGTGACTGAAGGCGGTCGCGCGGTGTTTCAGGGTAAATTCTATGTGGCGCGCAAGGCGCAACAGACGGCTGCGCAGATGGGGCATCACGCGCTTCTGCTTGAAGATGGTGGTGAGGTGGATGCCAAGCCTGAGCTTGAAATCTATGCGGACGACGTTGAATGCGCCCACGGCAACACTGTCGGCGCTTTGGACAATGACGCGTTGTTNTATCTNCGNCAGCGCGGNCTGACTGAAGCCACAGCACGCGCCGTGCTGACAGAAGCCTTTATCGCCGAGGCTCTCGAGACAGCGCCGGAAGATGTGCGCGAGGCACTGATTGAGGAGGCACGCCAATGGCTGATGACGGCGGAAAGCTGAGACAGGGCTTTGATGTTCATGCGGTCCGCGAAGCCTTTCCGATCCTGCGGCGCGAGGTGAATGGCAAACCGCTGATTTATCTCGACAGTGCGGCATCGGCTCAAAAGCCGCTCGCAGTCATTGATGCGTTTTCAGATCAGATGAAGACGGCATATGCCAACGTGCATCGCGGTCTCCATACGCTGGCAAATGAAACNACTGCCGCTATGGAAGCGGCGCGNGGNGANGTCGCGCAGTTTNTNAANGCGGCCGAAGTCGAGGAAATCATTTTCACGAAGGGCGCCACCGAAGGCATTAATCTGGTGGCAAGCGGTCTGGCAGCGCAANTCCAGCCGGGAGATGAAATCATCCTGTCGGTCATGGAGCACCACGCCAATATTGTACCCTGGCATTTCCTGAGAGAGCGTCACGGGGCCGTTTTGAAATGGATCCCTGTTCTCGAAGATGGCTCGCTNGATATGGANGCTTATCGCGACGCCTTTTCCGACCGCACGCGGTTTGTGGCGCTGTCGCACATGTCGAATGTTCTGGGCACAGTGACCGACGCTAAGGCGATTGTTGATATCGCTCATAAGGCCGACGTTCCGGTGCTGCTGGATGGTTGCCAGGCAGCTGTACATTCGAAGGTCGACGTCCAGTCAATTGGTGTGGATTTCTACGTGTTCTCACCACACAAGCTCTATGGACCCTCAGGCGTTGGTGTTCTCTACGGTAAGCGCCGTGCACTCGAAGCGCTTCGCCCCTATCAAGGTGGGGGTGAGATGATCGAGACGGTTACGCTCGATGGGATCACCTATGGTGACATTCCCCATAAGTTTGAGGCCGGAACGCCGCCCATCCTCGAGATCATTGCCCTGGGGGCTGCCATCCGTTGGCTGAATGGTTTCGAGCGAGATGCGATTCATCATCACGAAATGTCTCTATACGAAGCTACCTATGATCAGCTCTCGAAAATCAATCGCCTGAAGATACATGGAACAGCGCCCGGAAAAGGCAGCGTGCTCTCTTTTTCTGTCGAGGGTGCGCACCCACATGATATCTCGCAAATACTTGACAAATATGGTGTGGCAATTAGAGCCGGACACCATTGCGCCCAGCCATTGATGACCCATCTGGGAGTTAGCGCTACGGCGCGCGCAAGTTTTGCGATGTATAATACGCTCGAAGAAGTGGAGGCGTTTTCAGAAGCGCTCTCCAAAACACTTCGAATGCTTGGATAAGGTCGGATATGTCAGAAGAAGTCATTCATCACGATCTGATCGATGTCACCGGTCAGTCGGATGGCGACAAAGCCGAAAAGAAAGCCTCGTCCATTCCTGAAGAGGAACTGGCGAAGATTACTGATGCGTTGATCGCAGCTTTCAAGACGGTTTTTGACCCAGAGATTCCGGTCGATATTTATGAGCTTGGGCTGATTTATACGGTCGATATCGACGATGATCGCAATGTCCAGATCGATATGACCCTGACGGCACCGGGTTGTCCGGTCGCCGGGGATATGCCGGGATGGGTAGAGAACGCCGCTCGCGGCGTTGACGGGATCCAGGATGTGAAGGTGGATCTGGTTTTTGATCCACCCTGGGATGTCTCTCGCATGTCAGATGAAGCGCGCCTCGCCTTGAACATGCTCTAGGCATGTCTCATCTCTGTGGAGAAGGAACAGCAAATGAGCAGACGACCAAGACCAAAACTCGTAACCCTGAGCGACGCTGCAGCGAATCGCGTTCGTGAAATCATGGACGCCAAAGGGCAGGGGTATCTGCGCGTTGGCGTCAAGAATGGCGGCTGCGCCGGCATGGAATACGTGATGGAATATACCGACGCGCCGGCTCAGTTTGATGAAGTTGTCGAGGACAACGGCGTCAAAATTGTCGTTGATGCGAAAGCCGTGCTTTTCCTTCTCGGTTCAGAGGTCGATTACGAAATCACGCCGCTGCACGCCAAGTTCGTCTTTAAAAACCCGAATCAGACGGATGCGTGTGGCTGCGGAGAAAGTGTGACGATTCTTCCTGCCGCAGCCGAAGGCTGATTCAGCTTGCGGGCTTGGCGGCCGTTTTCGGGCAGCCTGCGATGAACTCCTTCATCGCTCCGTCAGCAGCCGGCAAGGTGAGGGCATAATCATCAAGCGAGCGGAACGACAGAGCGACCTCATCGCCTGAGAAGATGGCGTTGAGAAGCGTAATCCCAACCTCGGTATCCCGGACTTCAATCGTGCCGTTCTGCGCCTTCCAGCGCCATGTGTGCCCAAGACGTTCGTGACCCGCCACGGTGACCGTTCCATAGTGCTTGTGGCTCATGCTCTGCTTGCGAGTGACCTGAGGCACCAATTCTTCTTCCGGTTCATAAACCAGCACAGAATAGAGACCGATATCTTCACCACAAGCAAATGCGAGGGCCGGTCCCTGCGCGCTTCTGGCGGTAATGATTGTTGCTGCTGAACCGGCATCACGGGATAGTTCTGACAGCGTCCAGCCGTCTGAAATCGTGGTCTGCGCCTCATCTTTTGCATTTGCCAGCGCAGTAGAACTCAGACCTGCAGCGATTGCCGCGCAGAGCAGATGTTTAGTAAATCTCATTGAGAGCGTCCCTCACGAAACGCCGCCTAACCCCTCAAGCGTCATATCGATATACAATAATTCTCATTAAATGACCAGAGTCAAATCGACCGTGCGGAGAAAAATTTGGTTCAGATGGAGTTAGGCACGACTGCGGGCCTTATAAGAAGACAGGCCGATTAGTCGAGATCATCTGCGCGGGTGCAGAGTATCGCCATGATCGCGGTCACCATGTCTTGCTTGTATCGAGACAGAGGACCATCGAGACGATTATAGACTTTGTTCTGACCTGTTTGAGTGATCACACCAAGACTCATAGCAGCCAGGATCCGGGCATCACCCTTCGGAATGTGCCCGTTGTCCATGAGATCCGTGATCATCGTTTCGGCGAGTGAGACGGGGTCATCCTCGCGTTTGATATCCTGCTTGAGGAAGCGGTTCATGAACAAGAGATGGTAGCAACACGCATCCCAGTTTTCGTCTGCGAGCGTGCAGTAAGCTCCGACGATTGCTTCTACCCTGGATTTGAGATCATTCCCTGCGAGCGCAGCTTCGATCAGTAGTTTGGACATCGTGTCATGGATGTCCATGAACAAACCTTCTGCGAGTTCGTCCTTGCCTTTGTAATGGCGATAGAGCGCGCCTTCTGAGACACCAGCCCGCTCTGCGATCTGACGCGTCGTAGCCGCGTCAATTCCTTCCGCGATGAACAGCTCAATCGCAGCTTTTTCGATCTTGGGCTTTGCGTTGCGAGTTCTGGGTCGTGGCGGCATGGTTTTCTCCAGCCAGAGAGCTAACACTAGCGGCAACTGCACACAAGTGAGCATTCACTTACCGAAGTGACTGCTCCAAATTTTGCAAGGAGAGGGGAGGCTTTTTATGCTGCCTGGGTACGCTCAGGGCGGTCCGCGACCACCTGATTGCGGCCATTTCGCTTTGCAGAATAGAGATTCTGATCAGCTCGCCGGATAATGGTCGCCGACGAATCATCGGCTTTGAGCTCCGTGACACCAAAGGAAATCGTGACATTGCCGAGCGATTCGTTAGTGGATTTCCGCTTGAGCTTTTTCACTTCTACCGCGCGACGCATACGTTCGAGCACAGGGATGGCCTCATGGCAGGTAATTCGGGGCATGATGATCACGAATTCTTCGCCGCCATATCGGGCCACAAGGTGGTCTTTAAGGACCAGACGGTCGAGCGTTGCAGCCACAAACCGAATGACCTGATCGCCTGTCTGATGGCCCCAATTGTCATTGAAGGATTTGAAGAAGTCGATATCGCAAATCGCCAGCGTCAGAGGATATTGCAGATTCCGAGATTCCTGGATTCGATAACGCAGCATATTGTCAAACTGCTTGCGGTTCGCGACGCCCGTCAGTGAATCAGTAAGTGCTTCGGTGCGGATCAGCTGAAGATGATCGCGCAGTTCGCTGATTTCGTTAGAAGATTCTTCAAGACGCTTGCTAAGCTCAGCATTTTGCTTGGACATGTCGTGGGTCGCCTGAGACAGGCGTGACACAATCTCTATGAGTTTGTGGCCGTCGAGTGTTTCGGCTTCGAGCGCTTGGGCGGCGTTATCCAGGCTTTCATTGAAAGCATCCGTGCGCGTTCCGGCGAGGTTGAGTGCCTGCAGCGCCGCGGTGAGCTCGGTCGTAAGTTTGTCGCCCGTCTGGACGACATGTGTGCCCAGGCGTGCGGAGTTGAAGTATCTATCGTAGAGTTCTTCGAGCTGTTGCTCATCAAGTCTGCCGGTCTCGCCGATCGCAACC